>JAAYVC010000017.1 GCA_012517375.1 bacterium
CGTTGTCGTGTTCCTGGGCGGAGGCCTGTGCAGTTCCTACAACAACATGGTCAGGCTTAACAAGGACGTTGACGAGAAATGGGCGAACATCGAAACCCAGCTCACGCGCCGCAGCGATCTTATACCCAATCTCGTAGCCACCGTAAAGGCTTATGCCAAGCAGGAAGAAACCGTTCTTACCGAAGTCACACGCGCCCGGGCAGGACTCGACAACGCAAGAACCATGGAAGAGATTTCAAAAGCAAACGGAGACCTTAACCAGGCTTTATCCCGACTCATGGTTGTTGTAGAGGCTTATCCGGAGCTGAAATCGAACGAGAACTTCC
Organism: bacterium; assembly: GCA_012517375.1. NCBI lineage: Bacteria > bacterium. The sequence continues at coordinate 327 of JAAYVC010000017.1, forward strand.
TGCAGCTCCAGGCCCAGCTTGAAGGCACTGAAAACAGGATCAACTACGCAAGGATGGAGTACAATAAGTCCGTAAAATCCTACAACACGGCTATAGCCGTATTTCCGGGCTCCATTATCGCAGGAATATTCGGGTTCAAACCGCGTGAATCGTTTGAGGCAAGCGAGCGGGAACGCCAGAATCCTGACGTCAAGGATTTGTTCGAAGGTTAATCCGGAAAACCTCTCTAGTAGATTGAATAGGAAGGCCGCTTTCGAGCGGTCTTCCTTTACATCGAAATAATTGTCGAGTAACACCTCATTCTAATTCAAAAAAGGTAGGTGGTTACTTTCTAGAAGGCTGAATTGTCTGGGTCGGAAGTAACTGAGTTACTAAGTGTTCAGAGTTCCTTTATTTTCTTCCTGAGCCTTGGGTTTGTTGAAGAACAACTCAACAATCAAAAGGATTATAACGGCCACTACAACGGAGAGATCGGCCAGATTGTAAGTTGCCCAGCGCCATTTAGGAAAGCCCATGCTTATCCAGTCGACAACGTAACCCAGCCTCAATCTATCAATAAGATTGTTTCCCATTCCGCCGCCGAGAATCATACCTAAGAGAACGGTCACGAACATTTTCTGGGGTTTTGAAAGCAAGTATAGGACGAAACACATTGCAATAAGCGGGAGAAGGATGTGCATGAATTTTGGGCCGAAGGAGATGCTGAATATGCCGACTTCATTTTGCGCATATGTGAGCTTGAGAATCGGATCTATCAAGGTAATCCATGAATTTAAGGGAATGTTTCTGACGACAATCAACTTTGAAATCTGGTCAATAGCCACAATAAATACTGCAATCGCCAGCGCGATTATCCATTGTCTTGGGGGTGCCCATTTGCGCGGTTTTACGGTATCCTCGGTTTCTCCTTTTTCGGAGGCATCATTATCCCGCACATTCTTTTTCTCAGTCAAAGGCTCAGGACTCAATTCTTCGTTTCTTTTCATTTTCAGAACTCCATTTTTTGTACGGGGTTTTTATGCGGCACTATCTTAATCTGTGATGTGATCAGAATCGATGATGTAATTCAATGGATTGACAGGGGTTCCCCCTACGCGGACTTCGTAATGCAGGTGCGTGCCGGTTGTTCTTCCGCTTGCGCCCATTGCGGCAATAACCTCGCCTCGAGTTACCTGCTGTCCGGGTTTAACGTATATACCCGAAAGATGGGCATAGAAGGTTTCAATTTCATTGCCGTGGCTAAGTTCAACGCAAAGTCCGTATCCTGAACGAACGCCGGTATACTTGACTGTTCCGTTTGCCACAGCAAGTATTGGGGTTCCAGGCGCATTGGAAATATCAATACCGTTATGCATCCTGACCATTCTTGTGAACGGGTCTATCCTGTAGCCGAATCCGCTGCACTCCCATCCCTTGCAGGGCTGAATCGATGGAGTATGATCGCGCAAAGTTTCATTGTTCTTAAGGCACGTTTCTATGCTGTCAAAGCTTTCTCGTTGATATTTGGCTTTGCGAAGCAGTTCGTCTACCGCTTCTGATATATCCGCTACGTTCTTATACTTCGCGCTGCGCATCTCCCTTAGCGCCGAAATCTGCGGATCCTGCTTTTCGGCGCCGCCTATGCCTAGCTTGCGTACGTCTTCAGGAAGAACTTCCATGTTGCTCTGAACGCGAAGCTGAAGGTCGTGATAACCGATAAGCGCAAGGGTTGTGTTGAGGGAATCGATCTGGTTTTTAAGGTCGTTGTATTGCTTTTCTAAAAGCTTGTTTTCTCTGCGTAATTGCGCAAGCGCCTGGCGGTCAACTTCTATTTTTGCCCTAGAGATTATGGAATATACAGCGCTGCCGATGAACAATACGAAAGCGGGGATTACTACCCACAGCAACCACGGCGAAAGCGAAAGCCGCACAATCTTATCTTGAGAGCCATAATCAATGAGCAGGTTGACACGCCTTAGCATGTAAAAAGTATACTTAGTTGAGATTTCTTGTCAAGAGGTAAAGCGAAATTTTGACATGTATAAATATATTTAACTTGAATTCACGTTAATTCAATGTAGGATATAACAATAAATTCTAAGTTGTACTGCATACAAAAAACCATAATTATTAAGTAATTATAAGTAGTGTTTAGAATAATCTATATCCAAATTATAAGAAGCTATATGTTATAATCTAATATATTAATTATCTGATATGCATTAAAATAACATTATATGTAAAGTATATTCAGGTATATTGAGTATAGTTTTTAAGCTAAATCAAAAATTAAGCTTTTTGTCGTCTTGCAACAATACGGGTTCTTTAATTAAGTCTCTTTTTTATGTATCTTAAGGTAGTTGGAATAGGCTTTCTGCAATTTGAACCGCATTCAGTGCAGCACCTTTTCTTAGATTGTCCGAAACGAGCCAGAAATGTATAATTCGCTTATCTTCAACATCATATCTCAATCTGGAACAAAAAACCTCATCCTTGCCGGCTGCTTCAATCGGGGTAACGTACTCCTTACCCCCGCTTATTTTTATCCCTGCAAAGCTTGAAAGCGATTCTCTTATTTCGTCAATCCCCACTTCGGTTTCAAACATGCATGTTACAGATAACGAGTGTCCCACCTCTACAGGCACGCGGACGCAAGTTCCATAAACCTTCAGCTTATCATCTCCAAGTATCTTGCGGCTCTCCTGCCTGAGTTTTGCCTCCTCGCTCGTCTCGTCCGAGTCCTTCATCGCGCCTATCTGAGGGTCTACGTTCGCGGCAATTGTCTTCGGAAACACCTTTTTCGCGTCTTCGGGGATCTCTTCGCCTGCCGCCGCGTACTCTCTCTGTAATCTCAACTCCGCAAGCGCGTCCTTGCCTGCGCCTGAAACCGACTGCAGGCTCGTAACCATAGTCCTTGAGGGATTCGCCACCTTCCTGACTGCCGCCATCGCCATAACGAACGGTATCGTCGTGCAGTTCGGATTCGCCACTATTCTTCTCGTGACCTTCTTGAGCGCGTCCGCGTTTACCTCCGGCACCACCAGGGGGACCTCGGGGTCCATCCTGAAAACCTTGGATTTATCGATAATCCACGCCTCGCCCTTGTAGTTCTCAAGTATCGGCCTTGTCATATCGTCCGATACCGATGCGAAGAAAACATCCGCCACAAGGTCCCAGTTGTCGTGAATCGCTCGAACCTCGTACTCCTTACCATTAAATTCGATTCTCTCGCCAACACTGCGTTCCGAGGCATACAAAGTGAGCTCAGACACCGGAAATCCGCGCTCCTCAAGAATCTTCAATGTCGTACGGCCCACGAGGCCTGTTGCGCCGATTATTCCAACTCTCATGATGTATTCTATATGACGATGTACTTCCCGTCAAGTAAACACTGCCCCACAAAAGTCGCCGGGCGACTTTTTGGGGGCCCCAACCTTCTCGAACATCCACCTTTGACCTTCAGCGTCATTGCATGCCCGCCCGCACCCCCCTCCCTCAATCCCTCCCACAAGGGGAGGGAGGAGTTTTTGAAGCTCAGGATGTTTCCCTCCCCCCTTGTGGGGGAGGTTGGGTGGGGGGGAGAGTTGGATGAATATTCTTAAAGGAACATTTACTTCGTGAATAGATTGCGTCGGTTGCACAATGCAACCTCGCAATGACAGACTTTCTGGGATAAGCGTTCAAAACCGTCGTTGCGAGGATTCCTCTGGAAGACGAAGCAATCTCATAATAAAACCTCAATATCTGAGATTGTAGTTAGCTTCTGTCCTCCACTGTTATAGCGGTGTGGTACTCTTGACATTATTGGGTTCTAAATTATAGTTTAAAATGAGTTTTATTTTCTGGTTATATGAAGCAGCTCCATTGATTGGTGCGATAGGAGGTCTTTTGGGGGGTGTTGGTGCTTTGTTAGCTTTATTTTTCTTGGCAAGAAATCTCAGGGTCATGCGTGATCAGCAGAAAACGAATTTAAATATGCTTCAGGAAATGCAGAGTCAGAGGAAAACAGAATATAGAGAGTATATTAAAGTGTGCTGTAAAGACTTAGACATCATTGATGAAGGCCTCAAGGTTATATTTCATTTTAAAGAACCTTCGAGCTCATTTATTTTTCTTAGAAGAATGTTATGGTTGTACTCGCCTTACGTCGATATCAATGAAGAACAATGGTATTCAAGGGAAAAGACAGTAGAATACCTAGACCATTTTGGACCCATATATACCGTTGAAGAGGGTTTCGTAATTGTCAATATACCTCCGAAAGTGAAGCTGCAATTCATGGGAATAAATCCTAACGAAGGGGCGTTGGGTACAAGAAAAGAATTTTATCTTCATTCAATTTTTGAATACGTAGATAAAATCAATAGGGTGAATTGGGTATATATATGCTGGCTAGTCCAGCTTAAAGTAGAATTCTTTGAAGGAAAAAAATTGTCAAATCCTATTTTACAATAAAGAAGTATAGAGTCTTACAAGGCGAATGAAAACGCAAAAATAGATAAGCTCGTTTACCTTTCTAATAGATATTTCCGATTGACACATTTCTCCATAATGATATAATCAAAAACTTTGAGCTAAGGAGGCCTATGTTCCGTATAGTTGAGCGTGAAAGAGTAAACCCTGTAGTTAACCGCTTCGTAATCGAGGCGCCCCTCATCGCGAAAAAGCGCGAGCCGGGCCAGTTCGTCGTGTTCCGCCTTCACGAGAAGGGCGAACGCATCCCCATAACCATAGCCGATTCCGACCCCGAGAAAGGCACCATAACCGTCTACGTCCAGGAGCTTGGCAAGACCACCTTCGAGATGGGCAAGCTCAACTCCGGCGACGAGATTTCAGACGTCGTAGGTCCCCTGGGACTTCCTACGCCTATCCACAAGCTTGAAGGAGACGTATTCGTTGTCGCAGGCGGGGTAGGTTCGGCAGAGGTGCTTCCGATAGCTCGCAAGCACAAATCCGTAGGCAATACCGTTGTTGCGATCCTTGGCTACCGTTCCAAGGATATCGTCATCCTCGAGGAGGAGTTCCGCTCCTTTGCTGACGAGGTCTACATCACAACGGACGACGGCTCATACGGACGGGAGGGGTTTGTTTCGACCGAACTCAAGGAGCATCTGGACAAGGGCCGCAAGATTGCAGAGGTTATAGCCGTCGGTCCTGCCATAATGATGAAGGTCGTGTCCGATCTCACAAGACACTACGGGGTAAAGACGCTCGTGTCGCTCAACGCTATCATGATAGATGCAACCGGCATGTGCGGGGTCTGCCGGGTCGAGGTTGGCGGCGAGACCCGCTACGCCTGCGTGCACGGTCCGGAGTTCGACGGTCACCAGGTCAACTTCGATCTCATGCTCAAGCGTCTGGCCGCGTTCAAGGAGGAAGAAAAAATCTCCTACGAACGCTGGCAGGCTGCCACAGGAGGTGAAAATGGCTGATACAAAGATTCCGCGCCAGGATATACCGAAGCAGACTCCTGAAGAGCGGCGCAAGAACTTCAACGAGGTCGCATTGGGCTACACTCAAGAGCTCGCAAAGCTCGAGGCTGAGCGCTGTATTCAGTGCAAGAAGCCGTTCTGCGTGCAGGGCTGCCCGGTTGAGATAGACATACCTGTCTTCATCAAGTTCATAAAAGATGGCGACTTTGCAGGTGCGCTCGCTAAAATCCGCGAAACCAATCTCCTACCCGGCGTATGCGGACGCGTGTGCCCGCAGGAGGAGCAGTGCGAAAAGCTCTGCATCCTCGGAAAGAAATTCGAACCCGTCGCAATAGGCCGCCTCGAGCGCTTCGTTGCGGACTGGGAGATAAGGCAGGGCAAGATGGAAATTCCGCATATCGCATCTCCAACAGGCCGCAAGGTTGCGGTCGTGGGTTCGGGTCCTGGCGGCCTTACCGTAGCGGCCGACCTAGCAAAACTCGGCCATAAAGTTACGCTTTTCGAGGCGCTGCACAAGCCGGGCGGCGTGCTGGTCTACGGCATTCCTGAGTTCCGGTTGCCGAAATCAATAGTCGCCCGCGAGTGCGAGCTACTATCAAAGATTGGCGTCGAGATAGTCACCGACTTCGTCGTAGGCCGCACATCCACGGTCGACGAACTCTTCGAGCAGGGGTTCGAAGCCTGCTACCTTGGACTCGGCGCGGGTCTTCCCTGGTTCATGAACATCCTCGGCGAGAACCTTGCAGGCGTCTACTCAGCCAATGAATATCTTACACGCATCAATCTCATGAAAGCCTATCTCTTTCCCGAGTACGACACGCCCATACGCGTAGGCGATCGTGTAGCGGTCGTTGGCGGCGGAAACGTTGCCATGGATGCTGTACGCTCCTCGATCCGAATGGGTGCAAAGGAAGCCTACATCATTTACCGCCGTTCGCGCCAGGAACTGCCCGCCCGTCTCGAGGAAATCGAAAACGCTGAGGAGGAAGGGGTCATATTCCAGTTTCTGGTGAACCCTGTCCGCTACATCGGCGACGAGACAGGCCGCGTCAGACAGATAGAACTGCTCAAGATGGAACTCGGCGAGCCGGACGCCTCAGGCAGACGCCGTCCGGTCCCTGTAGAAGGCTCCGAGTACAAGATAGACATCGATACCGTCGTTGTCGCGATAGGAAACGGTGCGAACCCCTTGGTTCCCGGAACTACGCCAGGGCTCGACACCAATAAATGGGGCAACATCATTGCCGACGAGGAGACAGGCAAGACAACAAAGAAGGCTGTATGGGCTGGCGGTGACATAGTCACCGGAGCCGCTACCGTCATCCTCGCCATGGGCGCCGGACGCAAAGCAGCCCGTTCGATGCACGAATACCTGACGACCGGAAACTGGTAACCCGTAACACTGTCCCACGCCGTTTCTGACGAAACGCCGTGGGGAACCCCAGAATCCGAAAATTGCTCTTTTTTACCGTCAGGCAAAAAAGAGCGCAGAACGAAATAGCAAGAACCGGTTACAGGAAATTCTGGTCAGTATCTTAAAATTTGGATAAGCTGAGTTCTTAAAACAGGATCTTTAGAGTCCGTTGAAATAAGGTAAATGAATACAGTCAGACAAATTGTCTTTTTCCAACTATCTTTTGTACTCCTTGCTTTATTCTCAGGATGCATGAATAATGCAGATAAGGGCGTCTTCGAATTCGAAGGTAAAAGAAGAACGTACTGGGTGTTTCAACCCGAATTGCACGACGGGGGAGGTCCCTTGCCTCTTGTTATAAACCTTCACGGGTATTCCGAGAGCGCCACTCTCGAGGCCTACCGCTCGGATATGAATGCATTTGCGGAGAAGGAGTACTTCATCGTCTGCTACCCCGAGGGCACGGGATTAAGGAAGGCCTGGAATACCAAAGGGGAGAGGGATGCCGATGACGTAGGGTTCATTTCGACCCTTATCGATACCCTTATCTTCAACTATCATATCGATACCACGCGAATCTATCTTGTAGGGTTTTCAAACGGTAGCCGGATGGCGATGATTGCCGGATCGGCGCTCTCTCGCCGTATATCCGCAATCGCCGTGGCTGGATCTTTCTTGTCAAAAAAGGAATTGGAGTCGCTCGACCCCGGAAAAGGGATCCGGCTCATCGGATTTCACGCAAGGGACGACCATGCCGCCAAATATGAATGGGACAAAAGGGACAGCGTCTTATACTCATCGGTTTACATAATTTTTTCAACTTGGGCTCAAAAATGCGGATGCAGTCCTCGTCCGGATACGGCAGCTTTCGAAGGAGACGTGCTCAAAATAAGATGGCATAACGATTCCACGGGCATTGAAGTCGTTCTGTGGGTGACACCCGAGGGTGGGCACACATGGCCCGGTGGTAAGGGGATACCCTTCCCAGGAGGTGCAAAACCTTTTCAGAAGATAAACTCAAATGAGCTCATGTGGGAATTCTTTTCCACCCCGTGAAGACATGACCCATGTTTTCACGGGGACTCCGGTTAAGAGGACGGAAACAAGAATTGAGAAGCCATCTCTTTCCGAAGGAGTATAATTACGAATGCCAGGCTCATGGGTTAAAAAACAAAGAGAGTACAACACCCGACTGAATCGCACGCTGTATTACATCGAACACAACCTGGACAGGGAACTCAGCCTCGAGGTCGTATCAAAAGTATCCGGATTCTCCTCTTTTCATTTTCATCGAATATTCAGGGCAATGATCGGCGAAACCTTAAGCGATTATGTCAAAAGATTGAGACTTGAAAGGGCGGCCATCCTGCTCGAACACAACCCCTTCCGTTCCGTTACTGAAATTGCCCTTGACTGCGGGTTCTCCTCCTCGTCCAACTTCGCGCGCGCTTTCAAGGAACGCTTCGGAGTATCAGCAACAGAGTGGAGGGAGGGCGAAAGCATAAAATTCCGCAAGATAAGAAATGAGCAAAGCAAGAAAAGAAAAGCCGATAGCAATATGCGAGAAGACCTATCTCCGAGTGCTCCCTATAATCCTCACACTAAACTCAAAATGAGAAAGGAGCACGTGATGAAGGTAGAAGTAAAACAAATGCCGGAGATTCATATTGCCTATGTGCGGTGCATGAAAGGCTACAGTGGACCCGGAATCGCGGAAGCTTGGGAGAAAGTCTGCCGCTGGGCGGGTGCACGCGGTCTCATTGGTTCTCAGACCAAGTTCATCGGAATCTCTTACGATGACCCCGACGTTACTCCTCAAGACAAGTGTCGCTACGACGCATGCGTAAGTGTTCCAAAAGGAACCGAACCCGATGGAGAAATAAATGTGACCTCCATCCCTGCGGGAAGGTACGCGGTTTCGCGCTTCGAGGGCCAACCACAGGATATCAAGCCCGCCTACGATTTCCTCTACGGCAGGTGGATGCCTGACTCCGGTTTCCAGCCAGGTGATTCTCCATGTCTCGAAATATACCTGAACGACCCCAAGACTGATCCAAAAGGAAGGCACGTATTCGAGATGTGCATACCTGTGAAACCTCTTTGATATTAACTTCGTAGAATCGGGTAATCGGGGGACCACCAGGTCCCCCTTCCTCTAGACAAGTAGCGGTCATCAAGTAAGGAATCATCGAGGCCGGTCAACACGATAATACCTAGAATCTTTCTCAAGGGATTTACTTCTGCCGTCTCTCATCACAGTACTGCACTCAAACTCGAAGCATTAAAGTAATCAAATAATAGAGTTAGATGATAGAGCTTTAAGTTGTCAAACATGAACATTAATTTCCTGAGGATAGAGCCGCTTTCCCCCTCTTGACATACCGTTTTACAAACATATACTATTTAAGTGGTTTTCAGGGTCGCGAAGGATACTGGATCCCCGCGGCTAACAAATTGGCAAAAGTTAATCAGGGAGATAGGATGTATTACTCACAAGAATATAAATCCAAACGGCCGTACCTGCTTATGGTTTTGTCCTTGTTCCTTTTACCTGTACTTGTCCGTGCTCTGCCAGGGGATTATAAGGAAAGCATGATGACTTCTGATGGAAAGCTAAGGACTTATCTTTTGCATACGCCACCAGGATACGATGGTCAAGAAGGTCTGTCCCTCGTTCTGAATCTCCATTTTTACGGAGGAACAGGCGAAGCTCAAGCTGCGGTCACAGGCATGAGCGGCAAGGCGGATGCTGAGAATTTCATAGTTGTCTACCCTGATGGACTTGGTTCGCCTGCGGGCTGGAATGATTACGACTCGCTCTTCGTCAGAGAGCTTATAGATACTGTATGCAGCCGTTATGCCGTGGACAGCACGAGAATCTACATGACCGGGTACTCAGCCGGAGCTCTCATGTCTTACTGGATGGCGTGCAAGCTTTCCGGAAGGATTGCAGCATTTGCCCCTGTCGCCGGTACGATGCTAACCTATGACTGGTCTGGTTGCTATCCAGATAAGCCTTTATCCATAATAAGCTTTAATGCCCGGGACGACCAGCTTGTTCCCTACGCCGGCGACGGAGAATACCTGAAAGGCGTCGAGAACACTATGGCCGACTGGGCCAACCGCCTTGAATGCGACATTGGTCCTGATACGTTCTACAATGAACAAGGGGCCTTAAGGCAGACATGGTCGAGGCCGGACTCGACGTGCGAGTTGGCGCTGTGGACGACCGATGAGGGCGATCATATGTGGCCTACGGATTCTTCGCCGCATAAACTCTCAGCAAACGACCTCATGTGGGAATTCTTCAAGACTCACCCGCTTACGGACTGGAAACCTGGCGTGGAAGAGGCACGGCCAGAAGTGACTGATTATCCCCTTGTGGAACTCGATCCAAATAATCCTTACTTGACTGGCAAATCGGCCGCCATCCGATTCTCACTGCCCGAGCCGGGATACGTCCGCATCGATATCTTTGACGCCTTAGGCAGGAGAGTTGCCGTTGCTCTTGAAGGTATCGTAGATAAAGGCGAACACAAGTTGAATTTCGTTTCAGAAAACATAAGAAGCGGGGTATACTTTTACAGGTTATCAACCCTGCAGGGAACTCAAACAAAAAAAATAATAGTGGTCAAATAAAGGAGGATCGAATGATTAGAGACTTGTCCTTGAGTGCAATAACAATCACCTTCATATTGATAGCTGCAGTGAATGCCTCAGGCGTGGACATAGACGGCGGATTCGAGTTCGATGAAGTCTACAGGAATTATGTGCTTCATATTCCGCCTCAGTATAACGAAGATGATTCATTACCTCTCTTGATAAACATCCACGGAGGCAACGGAACCCCCCAGCAGCAAGAGACGATGACCGGCATGAACACAAAGGCAGATTCAGAGGGATTCTTTGTCCTCTACCCCAATGGAACAATGCTTCCCGTAGGTTATTTCGGCTGGAATGCCGGCGAATGGACTCATAGCGGGGTTGACGATGTAGGATTCATCTCGGCACTGCTGGATACACTTAAGTCGAACTACAAAGTCGATACCTTGAGAATATACGCCACAGGATTCTCAATCGGCGCCATGATGTGTCACCGTCTTGCCTGCGAACTATCCGAGAGAATAGCAGCCGTGGCTCCTGTTGAGGGCGGACTTACTCTTGACGACTGGAATTCATGCGAGCCGAAGCGACTCATACCTGTAATGCACTTTCACCACCGCTACGACGCAAACGTGCCTTATTATGGCGATCCTACCAAGAAGTATGCTCCTGCAATAGATTCCGTAATGAGGCACTGGGCGCAGACTAACGGATGCAATATAGGTCCTGATACTTTTTATAACGCGGAGGGAGCATTGCGCCAGAGATGGACGAGAGCGGACGACAGCTGCGAGGTCGTTTTCTGGACTCTTGAGCAGGGAAACGGTCATACCTGGCCTGGCTCTCCAACGGGGACGCAGGAACTTTCGGCCAACGACGAGATGTGGGAGTTTTTCAAGGCGCACCCGATTCCTGTAGAAGAACCGGAACCCGGAATAACAGAACAAGTTAATCCTCATGTATATCTTGATTCACCCGCTGGCCTCATCTCCCAGGACGTTATCACCGTAAACTTCAGCCTTGACTGTCCGGGCAGGGTAGTCATAAAGCTTTACGATGTTTCCGGCAGAGCTCTTCCAACCTTGCTCGACGGAACTCTCGACGCTGGCGAGCATGAAGTCTCTTACCCATCTTGGGGGTTGCCTACCGGTGTTTACCTCCTCAGGATGGAAACGCCGAACTCGACGGCGACTCAGACCGTAAAGATACTAAGATGAACGTTAAGAAGTGTCTGTCCGCTCTCCTCGTTCTGCTCGGCTGTATCATTGCGCGGGCGGAAGACATAGACGGAAGCATCTTCTACATGGACACCAACAGGACATATTACCTACATACGCCACCGCAGTACGACGGCATCACGGCTGTGCCGCTCGTTATCAATATGCATTTCTACGGTGGATCCGGGCACTACCAGGCTTCGGCCTCAGGAATGAACGCGAAGTCCGACGCCGAGGGATTCATTGTGGTTTATCCTGACGCCTATGGGTTTCCGCCCAGCTGGAAAATGGACATCGATTTAGGTTTCATATCCAACCTCATGGACTCCCTCATAGCGGATTACTCCATCGACACGCTAAGGATATTCGCTGCCGGTTATTCGAACGGCGCTTTTATGGCTCACGTTCTTGCATGCAATTTATCATCGAGGATTGCGGCAGCCGCATTCGTTTCAGGAGGACTCATGATAACGGACTGGTCGGAGTTCAAGCTAGAGCGTGCGATATCTACCATGCATTTCCATGCCCGCAACGACCCGGTCCTACCTTATTACGGAGACGAGTATTATGCGCCTGTAGAGGATATGGTTTCAAGCTGGGCTGGAGTAAACGGATGCGAAACAGGACCAGACAGCTTTTACGGCCCCACCGGAGCCTTGCGCCAGAGATGGTCCAATCAAGAGAACGATATGGAAATTATTCTCTGGTCAACCGATAACGCCGATCACGGATGGCCTCAGGATACTAATGCCTACAAGATATCGGCAAACGATGAGATGTGGGATTTCTTCGTCGCTCACCCGCTCCCTCCCCATCAATCGATAGACGAGAAACCTCTATCCCCGGGGCATCCGGCGACCCTAGAACATCGAACCATTTCCCGTAATTCCTTGATTATTCGTTTTGCCCTCCCGAAAAGAGAAAGTGTCTACCCTCAGATATTCGATGCATCGGGCAGAAGGTGCATGTTTCCTTTCGAAGTCGTCCGCGAAGCCGGGGAATGCCGCGTAATACTCGATATCTCTAATGCAGGAAGCGGCGTTTACTTTTGCAGAATCATCACCCCTTCCCGCGCGTTTTCAGGCAGTTTTGTCGTAATCCATTGAATCTTTGAAAAGCAGAGGGCCGCATTGCGGCCCTCTGCTCAATTTTCAAAAGCGCTTAATCCACGGGTACTTCTATGCGGTACGGCATAAGGTAGAGGATGTTTTCATCAAGCCACGAGGGAAGGTCCCCGAGGTCGATGAGGGCGCCATCCATCGCCTTCTCGAGATCGAACATAGGCTTCGGTTTTGGATATACGGCGACCTTGCAGTTTTCAGGAAGCTTCGCCATTTTCCGGGCCTCGGCTAGCGCGTCCATGAGACCGCCGACCTTGTCGACAAGACCGACAATAACTCCATCCGTTCCGGACCATATCCGTCCGCGCGCCACGGAGTCCACCTGTTCAAATGTCATCTTGCGGCCCTCGGCGACCCGGCTGACGAATTCGCTGTAGCCCTGGTCCATCAGTTTCTGCATAAGTTCTGATTCCTTTTCGTCGAAGGGTCTCAAATCCGAGAACATGTCGGAGTGGGGATACAGTTTTACGGCTTCCATGTTTATCCCGAGTTTATCGTAGAGGCCTTTGGAGACGAATTTTCCGCCAAGGATGCCTATAGAACCGGTCACCGTGGTCGCATCTGCGAATATCTTCGCGCCGGGCGCGGCTATGTAGTATCCGCCCGAACCTGCCACGCCGCCCATCGATACTATCACCGGTTTGACCGAAGCAAGTTCGGTGAGCGCCCTGTTGATTATCTCTGAAGCTAGCGCTGAGCCGCCGCCGGAGTTTATCCTGAATACGACCGCCTTTGCTTTTTTATCGTCTTTGATCTTTTGCAGAAGCTCCGCAATCGTGGTTGACCCCATCTGTTTGCCTCCGAGTAGCGGTATGGGGACCGGGTTAGTGCTCGACTTGCCTGTGACGATGTCGCCCTCGGCAATCACGAGGGCGATTTCGGAAAGACCAATCGTTTGTTCTCCTTTGTCCTCGTCCACCCATGCCCTAGGGACTTCTTTTGGCTCATCGGACAGCTTTGAGAACTTCGAGCGCTCGACCCTTGAACCGAATTCGAGCTTTAGCAGGCTGTCGAGTTCGAGTGCGTAGCAGCAAGTGTCCACAAGACCAAGCGCATATGCCGTATCCGCGGTAATGAATATTCGCTCGTTCATGTAGGATTCAAAATCCGCGCGCGCGATGCCGCGGTCACGTTCGATAGCGCCCAGCACCTCGTCGTAGATACTTGCAAGGTATGCCTTTGTCTGTTCCCTGTCCTCCTTTGAGGCTTCAGAATTCTCGAACAATTCGTATGCCGCTTTGTATTCGCCTACCCTGTAAAACTCGGGCTCTATGCCCAGTTTATTGAGGGTTCCCTTGATGGTGAGCTTGGTCGAATAAAGACCGGTAAGCCCGATTTCACCCGTCGGAACAAGGATAATCTTGTCTGCAATCGAGGCAAGATAGTAGCTTCCGATGGAGTATCCCTCGGAGAAGGCTATTATCTTGAGTCCCTTCTCCTTGAGACCCTTGAGTTCTTTTCGGACCTCCTCCATCTGGTACAGCGAGATGTTGGCCTCCCTGAAATCGAGAAGGAGCCCCTTTATGTTCTTGCGGTCTCCAAGTTCTCTTATCTCACAGAGCAGATCATAGAAAGTCTTTGTTTTCTTCATTGAAAAGTCAATCTCTGCGAGAGAGAAGCCCTTGGCCTGAGGTTCTTCGGAACGACCCTGGGGAGTCCATTCCACTATCTCCGGTCCGGGCTTCGTGAACTTGATGCCCGGGTACTTGGGGAAGGAGAAGCTCAAATCTATGCCTGCGCCTAGCTGATTCTGGGCATATGAGAGGCCGAATCCTCTCAGCTTAACGTTACCGAAGGAAAGCTCGACCCCTCCTCCCCATCGAGGATCTACCGTTGCATCGAACGGCTGGGTATAGCTTGCATACAAGAGAACGCCCGAAACCGGCTCAACGCCTATGCCGGCCTTCAAATCCCTTAATCCCGCCTTGTAGGAAAGATCCGAAAAGACCGTGACCCTGTCAGTGAACGGTCTGAATCCGAGTCCTACGGTTGCTCCAAGCGTGTCTCCCGTTTCAAGCGTTCCTCCCAGCGCCATCCAGTTAAAAGGATTCGCCTGAAGACCGAATCGCCAGAATCTCTGTTCACCGAGGAAATACGCGGCGCCGAGCCTTAACCTCTTTCCAAGTGGAAGACCTAGACCTGCAGTAAATGTTCCTGTCGAGTCTCCTGAGCGGTATCCCAAACCGAAGATTCCGGCGCTCAAATCGACGCCGAAATCGAGATTTCCGTCCTGATAAAGCCCCAAGGCGCGAAGCTCAGAGCCCATATAATGCATAGCCCGTCCGGCCGGATTTGACCAGATGGCGTCTGCACGCTCCGCAAAACTGACTGATTCTCCTGTAAAGCCCGAAAACAAGGCAATCATCGATAAAATTGTCAACATCTAGCCTCCAATGGTTTTTTCTGTTTGTATAACACAAAGACGACGAAGAAACTATCTAAGTTTCATTTCAAGCTAAGTTCCTTCTCTCTAAAACCTTACAACGATATTTCAAATGATTCTCAATAAAGTTGACAGCCTGTGGTTAATAGGTATAATTGCCACACCAACTACCTTGGAGGAACCATGAAAAATATCGTTGGTATTCTTGCATCAATTCCTGTTTTGCTTTTCGGCATTGATCTTACTGAGTACAAGGTTCCGAAGACAAGCGGGCAGGTTTTATCGACAGGAGTAAATTACCACTTTGGAATGATTGACGGGTCTGTTGTCTCCCATTTCGGGAATTTTTCTTTGAACTTCGAGCGTTTCCAGGCGGATATTCCGTGGAGTTATGACCTCAACCTTTTCGGCAATCTCTACGGCAATTTCCTTCCGAAGGATACAGCTTCAACCGACTCAACGAAGCAGATAAACTACCAAGTTCAATGGCAGGCCAAATACAACAGATATATCATATCAGGCATGAACCTGTTGGCCTTCGGAAAGCTGGACGGCGATATAACCACCGCATATGACCTTCCGGCGACCAGGGCAACGATAGGCATTGGGTACGGAAGATTCGTTAATTCGACTCCTCTTCTCCGCGCTCTGCGCATAGAAGAAGAGATGCTGAAGCAGGGTGTGCTTGTAGACAGCATGCCCACGGGAACCCTTCTCAAATTCGCAGGAGAACTTTCCTCCGAGGCCATAAAAACCTACAAAGAAAAGTACTATTACTGGGAGAAGGAGTACTACAGCGCGCTTGAAAGGATACTCAAGGAGTCGAACTACCTGAAGAACTCCGAACTAGGCAGCGCCGGATCCCTGATAGTCAAAGACATTATGGAAGAATATATGTCTCCGAGGTATTACGGATACGAGGCGAATCTCGGAGTGGGCTACGATCTTCTGCCCGCTTATACCGACGCAGGCCGCGCCGCTTTCGCGAGCGTCTCCTTTGACTATTCCAGGCCATTGGGGCTCAGGAGCCAGCTCATCGAGAAGTCGAATCTTCGTCTCCCGTTCACGGGCGGGAAGTTCGGAAACGAGATACACGGCAGCCTACTTGTGTCGGCATCCTATGAAATGAACTCTGTCGATCTCATAGGAACCTATCAGCTCAAGGCGGACAGGGTCACGCTCGATAATACAGGCAATTACACGCTCGTTCTGCAGAACCAGATAAACGGCACCGTCGCTTTCGTTCTTGTGGACAGGCTTATAATGTCCAACAGCATCACGCTTACGCAATCGACCCTCGCCCAAGGTCTATCCGCAGAGTTTTCAAGCACATTGAGTTACAGGTTCTTCTAAAAGGCAGTCTTACAAAAGTGTTTAATCCAACACGAGGTCCCCTTTGATAAAAGGGGACCTTTTTATTGGAGTGTAAAGCTATGAAGAAAGAGCACGAAGATAATCAGTCCGCTCAACAAAAGGAATCGAAAAAATTTATCAGCTACTACTGGGCGGAGCTGAAAAAGCTCCTGAATCCAGCAGGACCGCTTGTCATTTCTGCCGTATACAGCTTCGTGATGATATTTCCACGCTATCACCGCGACCTTTTCAGATTCAACCTTTTCCCTGAGGCTAGAATTGCCGAGATACTTGCGATTGACGGTCTGTGGTACATGCTTCTGCCGCTGTTGACCATCCTTGTCATCTTCCTTCTCTCATTGTTTATCCCCGGCGTAAAAAAGGCGTTTCCAAGGCGCACGTTCGCCGATTACGGGTTCCGTCTCGGACGCTGGGTGGGCTGGAGGGATACGCTCGTTTTTTATTCCATAATGCTTGTTGTGGTCATTATCCTCGTAGTTCCTCTTCCCTTTCTTGCCGATATCCAGAAGCCTTTCCTGAGAATGTATCCATTGTTCAAGATGGCATCTAAAAGCCTCGTTATCTTTCTTGTATGGGAATCCATACATCTTCTGCACATGTTCGGCTGGGAGTTTCTCAACCGGGGATTCCTGTTGTTCGGTCTTGAGGACATGACCGGCCGCTGGGCTATAGTCGCTTCAGCTATACCGTTCGCTATACTCCACATAGGCAAACCCGAACTCGAGGCTTACGGCTCCTTTATTGCCGCCATCGCGCTCGGATGGGTCGCCTATCGGTCGCGGAGCTTTCTGCCGTCCGTCTTCCTCCACTGGGGTGTTGCCTTTACGGGCGATTTGCTCGTTATCATAAGAAACGGCGGCTTTACAGGCTAATCTGCGTTGCCACCCCCTTCCCTTGCTACGTCAGCCGATCTCCTGTCGATATGACGCTCTATAACATAGTTGACACATGGAACAAGAGACGTACAATCGCTTGACCAAAGGAGATGCAATGAATAACTTTCTCAAGCCTTTCTTGTTAGCGGTTTCCTTAACGTTTTTCCTGCCGCTTGCCGGCTGTTCGCAGGATAAGGAGGAGTACGATTACTACCTCTCCGATTACGAAAAGGATATCATCAGGCCGCCGTCCGGAACCGCAGATGCCTGGGTTACAATAATCGGCGGAGACGTAAACGGAACCTACTACGTCTCGCCCGCAGGAGACGATGCCAACTCGGGTTCAAAAGACTCGCCCTGGGCAACACCCGCTTACGGCGCATCAAAGCTCGAACCGGGAGATACGCTTGTCATTCTCCCCAAGGCCGGTTCCGGAAGACCTGTGCTTGCAGGGAGCAAGAACCTTGCCTCGGCTATAGAAATAGGTGCGGCTTCCCACCTCCGCATAGAAAACCTCGAGATAACCTCGGACAACGGCAAGGATTTCAGGGACGCTGTCACGGCCATCGACGGGCTCCTGGAAAACGTAGTCTTCAAGAATCTCTACATCCACCACATAGACGAATTCGGAATAAACGCTGCCGACGCTGACGGACTCGAGATCACCGACTGCGTCATAAGCTACTGCGGATTCGGCTCGATAGGCGGACCTGCGGGTCAGCACGGCGGACTCAAGAACGTTAAAATAGACGGATGCGAACTGTCCTATGCCGGCCATTACTATCAGGGAAAGGACGGCGCAAACCGCCCCTACGACCGTCCGGACGGCTTCGGCATAGAGGCGTCAGTCGGCCCCATAGAGATAAAAAACACCGCGTCCACGCACAACTACGGGGACGGTCTCGACTCGAAGGCAGCGCGGACATGGATTCATGAATGCGTTGTCGCCAACAACTCATGCGACGGGGTAAAGCTCTGGGGCGATTCGTCCAAAGTAGAAAATACCCTTATTTACGGCAGGGGAGACGGCAGCTCGGAGCCCACCACATGGGCGGCAATAGTCATCGAAACAACAAAGGAGGACGCTTGCATTGCGCTCACCAACCTGACCGTTGACGACTCACTGGGCGAAAACTACATCATGTACGTTCAGTACTCAGAGGAGTTCAGGAACGTGCCCATCAATCTTGTGATTACGAACTGCATCTTTTCTTCGCGCGGTCCGAACTCTCCGATATGGCTTGCCCCGAAGGTGAATCCGGATATTAACTACAACCTTTTCTGGTTCCCGCAGCAGGACATTATCCTGGAACACGGCGATGATACGTACGATCATTCCGACGTCGCCGGCCTCGGCGAGGGAAATCTTTACGCAGACCCCCTCTTTACAGCCACCGCCTGGGGTTCTGAAGGCGACTACCACCTCAAAGCTTCAAGCCCTGCAATAGACGCAGGCGATTCGACCATAACCCTCACCATCGATCTTGACGCAAAACAAAGACCGCAGGGAGGCCGCATCGATATAGGCTGCTACGAGAGATAGAATCCGGCCGGAGATGGTTTCTATAACACTTTCCTTTAACCCCTGCTATCCGCTCACCCCTGCCTGCTGGTGCAGAAGCTGCTACTTTAAGTTGCCGTCGGCGTCATATTTGATGACATGAAACCCCTTGTCATCCGAATAGCAATCGATGACTACTCTGCCCTGTTCGTCGAAAGATATATTGTTCGGTGTGTCGTTGCCGCCGGAGTCGTATATCTTGTTCCAGAGAATCTCACCGTCTGGGTTGTATTTTATTGTCCTTACGTCGCTTGTACTGTCGGTTTTGTAAGCGAATCCCGCAACGTAAATATTGCCCTCTTTATCAACACCTGTTGAAAAGGGGATATCAGCGCTGCCGGAGTCGTAAATCTTGATCCATTCCATATCGCCTTGCGGGTTATACTTTATCAAACAGAAGTCGTTGTCTCTGCCGTTGTGAGCGAAACAAGTCGCGTATTTGCCGCCTAAGGCATCGCTTGTTTCGGAGTATACCGCGTCAGGCGCATAGTCGGCTGAGTAGGTTTTGACTTTGATTTTTCTGTTACAAATCTTGAAGGTCTGGATTGCACAGGCGCTTTTATTGTACATTGTCCAGCACTCGCAGTCGTCAGCGATTTTCATCAATATCGGTCCTACCGCATCCCGGTTAATGTCTTGTACTCTTAGCGCAGGGTTAGCCTCGACATAGTCATCGGCGGAGATACCGGTTTTAGAAAGTTCCGCAGCCGTTAGCCTTGTCATGGGCTCTATCGCCAAGCTCTTTCCGTCAAAACTTTCCACCCCGGGAAACTCTTCAATCAGCTCCTCTGTCGTTAAGGTCCCGGAAGGCGTAATTTCGATGACTTTGGCCTCAAAGTTTCTTCTTTCTGGAGCTTCAATACCGCTAGCCATAACGCTTGCTAG
>JAAYVC010000018.1 GCA_012517375.1 bacterium
GACTGAAGGACACGCGGATTTAGGCATCTTCGATGCAAGCGGCGCAAGGGTGCGCACGCTCCTATCAAAGCGGGTTCTTCCGGCCTATTTCACTCTTACCTGGGACGGAAGGGACGAAAAGGGCATATCCCTGCCCGAAGGAGTTTACTTCGCCCGGCTTGAGGATGCTGCGGGCGCCCGGACTGCAAAGATTGTTTTGGTTCGATGAAAGTTTATAATATATTTTGGAGGATTAGTGCGTAGAGCGTTTGTTTTGTTTACCCTCTTGCTCCCGTTGGTAGTATTCGGTCAGCAAGGAAGCTGGACGGAGACATCGAGAAACGATTTCTCTGACGGCTGGTACGAGCGCGATATATACTGCTCGTACAGAGCGGTATCGTATGAGCCGGACTCAGGAGCCTTGGAGTTCGTTCCCCGTTTCGACTTCACCAACGACGGCTGGATAGACGTTGTCGTTTCGAACAAGCCTACTTCGGCAGGCTGGGATCAGGCTAAAAGAGACTGGATTCTTGTATACACTGGAGGAGCCGACGGCTTCAACACGCAGCGTTTTTTGCAGTACCCGACCTACAACGGAGCGGAGGTTGACGGAGCCGATCTTGACCTTGACGGCTACAACGACCTGGTCGTCTGTCATTATTATTCTCCTTCAGCCCCGAAGGTCGGAGCGCTGTGTATATACTGGGGCACCGCCGCAGGTCCATCTCCCACTGATACGACCATGCTTCCCCAGAAGCAGCAGACTGAAACCGTATACATTGCGGATGTCAACAAGGACGGATGGCTCGACATCATCGGAGGCGACTACGGCACCCAGCTAGACACGACTTTCAACGACTTTCAGGACTCAATAGCTATCTTCTGGGGAGGACCAAACAGGGCGTACTCGTCCTCAAATGCAACCTTTCTGCCCGCATGGGTAGCTCGCCATAACTTCCAGGTTGCCGATATGAACAAGGACGGCTATTACGATATTGTCGTAGTCAACTATTACCCGACATACGGCACGAAAAATTACATCTACTGGGGTTCAGGGACCGGTTTCAGCCCCAGCAACAGGGAAGAGCTGCCTATTCTGCCTTATTTCCCGCACGGCGCGAACGTTGCCGACTTCAACAAGGACGGATGGCTCGATTTAGTATTTACGGGAACAGGTTCATCCAATCAGGCTTACGTTTACTATGCAGACCCTGCGAGACCGAAAAAATACGAAGATCCTTTGATTCTCAATGCGGGTTCTGTGTTCGGAGGCTCAGCTTCGTACGACTACAACGACGACGGCTGGCTCGACTTGGTCTTCTTCAGGGGTGATGCCCAGGATAGTTCAGGCTTAAGCAAGTTCAAGCCCTGGGTGTATCTGGGAGGACCTGAAGGCTTCTCGGATTCGAGCCGCCTTGAGTTCGGCGCGCGCAAGTACAACATGTCCGGCGGTTTTCTTACAGATTTGAACAGAGACGGCATAAAGGATCTTCTCGTTCACTCGTGGGTGCTGTTTGATTCATCAGGTGTGCTCTGGGGTCCGGATTTTTACACCCATACTCAGCTCTATTGCAACGTTGACCATCACTCGCAGTGCAGGGACATGGGTCACGTTTACACGAGGGAACAGCGCGAACCCTACATATCGAATGTGTTCGACGCCGGCCAGGCCGTGAACTGGGATGCCTTTATTACTATTGATTCTACTCCCGGGACATCGAACATAAACTTCCGAGTCCGCACAGGTCCGACTCCAACACCCGACGCATCATGGACGGACTGGTTTCAGGCGCGCTCCAACGGGTCGATACCCGACTCCGTAAACGGCAAGCTCGCAATAAACAGGTACTTCCAATACGATGCAGGTCTTCAGTGGAGCTATCTTGCCGATCTGCCCGTGCTCTTCGAAGTAACGACTTACTGGGGACCATCCATAACGCTCGAACCCGATTACGACTCGACTACCTATCCCGCAGTCGAGATAACCTACCCAATGACGGTAACGAACGACGGTACGGTATCTGACGTTATCGACGTCACGACCGAGGGCACACTTCCGGGATGGACTCTTACGCTTTACACTTCAACGGGTGATGGGATGGAAGACTCGAACTCGGATGGGATACCGGACGTGGACTCCGTTTCAGGCAGCGGCGGCCAGAGTGTTTTCAGGGTCGGACTTACGCCGCCTTCCGACGCAATGGTTGGCGATGTCGATACAACTATTGTTTGGGTTCATTCAACGAACAATGAAACCGTTAGGGATTCGGCTTTTTTAATAACTCACGTGGAACCTATGCCCGCTTTGCTTCTCCTGCCCAATCAGGATTCATCGGCGTACAGAGGCCAGACCGTTCGCTACGCCTTGACGCTCACAAACTCCGGCAACGGACCCGATGTTGTCGACATAACAACAGAAGGGACGCTTGCGGGATGGAATGTGGACAGACGCTCAGGGATTAGCGCTCCATTGACCGACTCGGATGCAGACGGCGTACCTGACCTGGGCTCTGTACCAGGGGGAGGTGGAATAGCTGGACTCTTAGTGGATGTTACCATTCCGTTCACCGCAACAGAGGGTGAACGCGACACAACATGGGTCGTTGCGCATTCGTCGGTCGATACGGCGACAACATCCAGGGCAAGACTCGTCACGACCGTTCTTGTTCCGCCTGACACGGTGCCGGTTGTGGCATTAAGGATTGATCCTGATACGCTGGTGGAGACGGAGCCCGAAACTCCCGTCATGTGCACGCTGCGCGTTCAGAATCTTGGAAATAAGATAGACACTTTCGATATAGAGGTCGGATTCATTACTGCTAATGTATGGAATTACCGCCTGCTTGAAATATCCCTTGTCCCGCTGGGAGACCTGAATAGCAACTCGGTTCCGGATGTCGGAGCCCTGGTCCCTGGTTCGGGGAAAGAGTTCCTGTTTGAGGTTACGCCGCCTGCGGGAGTGGGAAACGATTTTACAGGCACTTCGGCTTTGGGCAATACGGCCATCGCAGTGTTGACTGCGCGCTCCTCGGTCAGGGACACGGTAACGGAGCGCTCGGAAGACACCATTCTTGTTATTCCGCTATTCAACGTGCATAACTTCCCCAATCCGTTTACCGGTCCTACGACCTTCTATTTCAGCCTGCCTGAGCCGGGGAAGGTGACTTTGAAGATTTACAACCGTGCCGGAGAATACCTGGCTACGGTTGTCGAGAATAAACCTTATGATAACCCAGGCGTCTATTTCGAACCCTGGGACGGGCTGACGTCCGAGGGCAGAAGACCAGCACCAGGCGTCATGCTGTATCATTTCAATTTTGTTCCAGATAACGAAGCCCACAGGGCTAGAAATGTAGTTAAGAAAGCGCTCTCGAAAGGAGGGAGCCAATGAAAAGAATACTCGTTATTCTTGCGATCGCTTCCGCAGCCTTCGCTCAATTCGGTGGCAACACAGGAACCACCGCTCATCCGCTTTTGAAGATTGGTTTCGGTCCGCGCGCCGCAGCAATGGGCAATGCCTACATGGGCATCGCGACCGACATCACCGCCCTCTGGTGGAATCCTGCAGGTCTTAATCAGCTAAACACTTACGAAGCCATGCTCTCCCACCACGAGTGGCTCAAGGGAATCCGCGACGAGTATGCGGCAATCATCTGGCCGCAGTCGCCTAAAAACACCATAGGGTTTGCCCTTAACTTCTCGAGCGCTTCAGGCATCGAGCACTGGGATGAGAACAACCTTCCTGTTTCTGGCGATTCTCTGATAGCGGCCTACGAGGCTTTATTCATGGCCTCCTACACGAGGCAGATTGGAAGCAACATCGGCCTTAGCGCAAGCCTGAAGGGACTTTACGAGAACCTTTACGACGCATCAGGTTTCGGCGGAGCCGTAGATCTCTCCTTCCATTGGAAGCCTTCACCCATATTCGGTTTGGGCGTCAGCCTTCAGAATCTTGGACCAGGCATGTTCTACGGCGGAGAAAGCTATATGCTTCCGATGCAGGCGCAGGTAGGAGCGGCTCTTACGTTTGACGATCTGCTTTACGGAGCCAACTTTCTGGCGGATGTCAGGGTCCCCATGGACAACAATATCAGCGTTCATGTTGGAGCGGAGGTCTGGCCGCTTGAGATTCTTGCCGCCCGCATAGGTTTTCAGTCCGGTCCCCAGACCATAGGCGAGTTGAATATACTTGCAGGTCTTACCGCAGGTGTAGGGCTTGTATTAAGCAACTACAGAATCGATTACGCGCTAGCTCCATACGGCCAGCTCGGCCTCACTCACAGACTCGCATTCATAGCCGCCTTCGGCGAACGTCCAAGGTACGGCGACGTTATCGTACGCGTAATAGACGCCGAGACGAAAGCGCCCATAGTAGCCCACTTGAATATCGAAGGCCTTGTTAAACTGGATAAGGATACGGACGAAAAAGGCGTCTGGGAACGCAAGGGACTTAACCCCGGAAAGATAACGGCTAAGGCGAGCAAGGACGACTACTATCCCTCCACAGGAGAGACACAGGTTAAGGCAGGTCAGAAGGCGGAACTTGTTGTTGCCTTATCCAAGATTCCGCCCGGAGGCATAGCAGGAAAAGTGTTCGATGTAAAGACCAACGATCCGCTCACCGGAACCATAACCTATAAGGGTCCGAACGACATCAAGGGCGAAGTCAAAACCGATGATCAGGGAAACTATACCTTGCCTGCGCTTTACCGCGGAGACTATGAGCTTCATGTTCAGCCTGATCATTCGAAATACTTCCCTCAGGATGCATCGGTAACCGTGGAACCGGACAAAAAAGCGCAGAAGGACTTTGCCCTGCTTCGTGAAAAGGAACTCATCGTCTTCCACAACATTAACTTTGAGACTGGTGAAGCGCGTGTACTACCCGATTTCTATACCGTGCTCGATCAGATAGGCCAGATACTAGCCGACAACCCTACTATTCAGGTTGAGTTGGGCGGTCATACCGATTCGAGACCCATAAAGACCCCTGATTTCAAAGATAACCTGGCTCTATCCCAGGGACGTGTTGACGCAGTGAGACAATATCTGATCGATAAGTTCAACATAGAACCCGCAAGACTCGTGGCAAAAGGATACGGCGATTCGCAGCCTGTTGCGTCGAATGAAACCGAAGAAGGCATGGCAAAGAACCGCCGTGTTGAGTTCAAGGTTCTGACAGGAATCGAGTACTACCACGAGATCAAAAACATCGAGGAGCGATAGAGACATCCTGGATATCAGATAATTCCAAGCGCCGGATGCTTGCTATCCTATCAGGATTTTATCCCCCGTGGTTTAGAACGCGGGGGATATTTTTTCTCCCCGCGGGCTTTTTTTCGCACACTGTAGCCCTAAGGCTCTTGCCGTATTGACAATATGTTTCTTGTATATATCCTTGCTAAAACAGTCTGAAGGGATTGTTCGATTACAGCAAACGGGATTAAAGGAGAGACATTGATAAACGCAATTCAACATATAGGATTCGGGGTGAATGACAGGGACCGTTCATGGTCTTTCTATCGAAAGCTCGGGTTCGACGTTCCCATGAGTCTTAATCAAAGCAGGGCGTCCCGAATGGAACCCCTGGTGGGAGGAGACTATGAGCGCAAGGTAGTGATTGCCGCCAACCTTCTGGGCGGCGCAACCTTAGAGATTTTTCAGTACCTTTCTACAGAGCCAAAGCCCTACCCAGTTGACTGGAACTGGGGAAACCCCGGAATGTCCGCCACGGCATTAAAAGTCCGTGACTTGAACAAAGCCCTTGATTTGTTCGGCGATATGCCGGAGTCGATTGTTTCACGACCGACGGATTGGCCGGCAAACCCTTCATGGAAAGCCGCACTCGTCAAGGATCCCGATAACCTTCTTATCTATTTAGTTGAGATACCGGGAATGCCTTATTCGCTTAAGCTCAACGGCAACTTCATCGGCGGTATTGTTTTTTCCACGGTGGCGGTAAGCGATATGGAGCGCTCTCTCGAGTTCTACCGCAACGTCCTCGATTATAAGGACATCGTATACGACTGGCAGGGCTACGACCCCATGCTATCCTCCATCCCTGGAGGAAACCGCAGGATGCGCAGGGTCATGCTTAAGGATTCCAGGCCTTCGACATCATTCTACAGCTTCTACCTCGACAGAGGTATGATTGAACTTGTGGAAGTCGAGGGCGACAAGGGCAAGCATATCTACAACGCAAGACGCTGGGGCGATGTGGGACAGATGGAGATATGCTTCGACGTACACGATATAAAAGCCACGTTCGATGAGTTGAAAAAGCGCGGCGCCGAACCCCTGCTCGAGCCTAACACAGAGGATTTCGATATGGGTCACGGATCGACCGCTTTCTTTGCCTACTTCAAGGATCCTGACGGCACCATGATTGAACTCGCTGAGGCGACAAAACTCAAAATAACGAACTCTATAGGAATAGATTTGAAAAAGCGCAAGCCGGGGAAAGCCTTGCCCAAATGGCTTATGAAGATGTCGCGCCATAAGAGATACAAGGATTGAATCCTTATTAAGAACAGACTGAAGCCGCCTTCAGGCGGCTTCAGTTTTATTTCGACTTATAAGGAAAACGAACTCTATAGTTCCAGCTTCATCTCATCACGTACCTCGCGAAAAGCCTTTATTGTCAGTGCTATGTCCTCGTCGGTATGTGCGGCTGTCGGAATCATCCTGCAAAGAACTACACCCTTGGGTACGACAGGGTACATTACACCTGAGATGAAAACGCCCTTTTCGTCGCGCATCTTGTGTATGAAGCGCATACCGGTCTCCACATCGTTTGCGGGTACGTATACAGGCGTTACGGGAGACTGCGTGTTGCCGAGGTTGTAGCCAAGCTCCTTGAGACCGGACTGAAGCTTGCGTGTATTTTCCCAGAGCTTGTCGAACAAACCTGGTTCGGATTCGATTATATCCAATGTTTTGATAAGCACTTCAACAACGACCATGGGAAGCGACTTCGCGAAAATCTGGGTCCGGGCGTTGTAGCGGATATATTCAATTACCTCATCGGTTGACGAACTGAACCCGCCTATGGCTGCAAACGACTTTGCGAACGTTCCGAAGTATATGTCGATATCGTCCTGTACGCCGAAGTGAGAGCCCGTTCCCCTGCCTTGCTTGCCCATTACGCCGAAGCCGTGAGCGTCATCCACGTAGAGCCTTGCCCCGTACTTATTCTTGAGCTTCACAACGCCGGGAAGGTCGGCAAGATCGCCCGTCATTCCGTACACTCCCTCGGTCATTACAAGGACCCCTCCCTCCCTGTTCCGGGTGGCCCTTTTCAATGCCCGCTCAAGACTCTCCATGCTGTTATGCTGAAACGGGATAAACTGACGCGTTGAAAATGCCGCATCCATCATTGAAGCATGTGCGAGCTTGTCTATTACTATTACATCATCCTTACCTATCATCGATGTAACCGTCCCGAGAACGCCGAGGTAACCGTAGTTGAAAAGAATCGCACTCGGCTTTCCGGAATATCGGGCAAGACGCTCCTCGAGCGCTATGTGGCGTTCGGTGTTTCCGGTCATGAATCTTGCACCCATGGGCGCGCCTACCCCCCATTTCGCTGCGGCTTCTTTAGCCGTCTCGATTAGTTCTGGCCTCTGGACAAGACCAAGGTAGTTGTTTATCGCCCACTGAATAACTGGCTTGCCGCTGAACGTCATTCTCGGTCCGGGCATCCCGTCAAGCACCGGTAGGGCGAAGTAGCGGTCTCGCTTTAGCCTGAAATACGAAAAATAACCGCCTTCCTCACCGCATTTGGAGAACAAATCTTTCATAGTTTTGTTATGGGTTCCTTTCAGAAAAGTCTTTCAATTGTTTCTTGCGTGATCTCATCGAGTCTCAGGGTAATGTGAGGCTCGAGCTTGTGTATTTTATAGTCTTCATAAAGCCTCTTCTTGCCGCCACCCGTGATGTTGAGAAGCACTACCTCTTTCTTGTCGATGGAGCCGGATTCGAACGCTTGTTTTAAAGCACCTAGAGCTACGGCTGCGGCAGGGTCCAGGTCTATGCCCTCCAGCTCTTCGAAGCGGCCGCCTGAAGCAGATGCTTCCTCGTTCGTTACGGAATACATAAGACCGTTTGTTGCCGTAAGGGCGTCGAATACGCCTCCGCGGATTCCGTATGGCGGCTTGCGGTTGGAGAGAACGTGTGCGGATATCTGCGAGACCTTCTCTTTGAGAGCTGATTCTTCAATCTCGGGAAGTATTCTTGAGCCTTTTTTCCATGATTCCGTCATCGGCGTAAAGGGGTAATTCTGAGCAAGATGAAGCTTCATTTTCGCACTGCCGTATCGACCGTCGCGTACGAGTCTTTCCGAAGCTTCCCAGGCCGCTATTCCGCCGGTTCCCGAGCCGACTGCCTGGAAATAGTGGTCGGGAATCCTGCCTATTTCGAGAGCCGCAGCAAGAAGTGCGGTTCCCATTCCATCCCTGCGCGCGACGTTCTTCGCCCCTCCTTCGGGTATATACCCCGGAAGTTTGGATATCATATCTGCAACTTGAATCGCGTCGAGATAGTCGGCACCGCCCGTCACAGCAACTAGTCTTACGGAACTCGAAAAAGCCCTGGTGGACCAGATGCAGTCGAGTCCGGCTTCGTGAACAACGAGTAAGAGAGGGATTTCGTTCACGGAGCACAGCTCGGCGAACGCCCTTGCGGTATTACCTGCCGATGCGACAACCAGGGTCTGAGATGATTCCTCAAGCCGCGAACAAACAGGCGGGGCTTCAAGCTCCTTGAAAGTGCAGGTCTTCATGTTTGCACCGCGTTCGGGCCAGTAGCCGGAGAAAACTATCCAGAGATTCTCGAGTCCGACTTCAAGCGCTAACGCTTCGCTCTTGAAAACAACGGGGATGGAATCCGTTTTAATGTAGCGTCTGAGTGGCAGCCAGTCCTTGAATATGAACATTCCGTTCGAACTTCCTTTTATTGACAGCCGGACATTACGGTAATCAGCCCTGAGCAGGGACGGCGAATGCCCCTCATCGCAGGAAAGAAGGTGATTGTCCTTCTCGAATACCTTGCCGCACTCGAGGCATTCGAGTCTATACGATGTAGGCTTGAAATCCGCGTTCATTTTTTCTTATGTTTTAAGAGCAAGAAGCCCCCCGAGAAGGAGAACCATAACCAGCGTAACGAGAGCGACGCTCGTTTCGGCGGCTATCCCGACAACAAAAGGCTTCCAGCCCGTTTTAGCCATATCCGAGAATCTCGTTCTAAGGCCTACGCCGGCGAACGTGAACAGAAAAGCCCAGCCCTCCAGCGATTTTATGGATGCAAGCATTGCAGACTTCTGTCCTCCGAACACCCCGACCGAAGCGAGCACGGCGAACAACACGAAACCGAGAACGAACTTGGGAAACTTCTGCCAGAGGAACTTGCCCTTGTGGTCTATCTGCTTGGCCATGCCCTTTGACGCATAGTAGATGGCGAATCCGAGGATAACGAAACCCATAAGCGCATTGCGGCACATCTTTGTTATGGTTGCCGCCTCTAGCGCGCCTGACGCGCTTTTTACCTGATCATAAAGCTGCCCGGTCGCTATCGCCTCTGCGGTGTTGTCGACGGCAAGACCTGCCCAGACCCCGAACAGGCTTTGATTCATGTGCAGGAGTGCGCCGATGAGAGGATAGACTATCATTGCGGCGGCGCCGAAGATGAGAATTACGGCAATCGCATAGTTTGCCTCTTCCCTCTTCGCATTTATTGCGCCTGTGGTCCCGATTATCGCAGATACGCCGCAGATGCCGACCCCGACGGACAGAAGAGAACCTATCCTTTCGTCAAGCTTGAACAGCCTCGCTATAAGGGTAACAAAGAAGATTGAGAAGAGTATCTCTACAACGACCATACCGAGACCGAGTCCGCCCAGTTTTAGCAAGTCCGATATGAGTATCCTCGCGCCAAGGAAAACTATGCCAAGCTTCAAAAGAAACTCGTAGGCCTCAAGACCGGGAGCAAGGAAATCCGCCAGGCCCTTGATTCGTTCTATCAGCAGGTTGTTGATAAGCATACCGATAACAATTGCAATGATTACGTTCGCTCCGAGAATAGCCTTAATCCATTCTACGTGTACGACTTTCTTGAAAAGCTCGGAGAGGTAAAGCGAAACAAGACCGATTACAATTAAAAGCAACAAACCGGATATGAAACCCCATACGCTTTTCTTTTTTTCGCCCATTTCAGCCCCCCGGGAGCATGAATTTTAGAAGCGAGCTGAATGGTATCTCTGGTGTTCCGCCCAGCCATTGCCAGATAAGTAATCCCAGAGTCAGGACGCAAGCGACAATAAGAGCCCACCAATCCAGATGCATCTTGACGGACTTTCTTTCATCCGCCGCCCTTTCGATTTCGTTGTTTTTAGAAGCCATGTATCCTCCGGTTTTGCGATTTTCAGCCGCATCAATTCGACTACAAGTCATTAAGTGCAAATAGTACAATTTTTTTCCAGGATGTCAAGACTTTTCAAAAGGATGTTTAGTGAGCTTAATTGAATGTTAACTTAGTTTACTTTTAACTAGCTGATATATTTTCAAACCTCGAAGTCTGAACCCATTGCAAAGAGCGAAGCCAGAATTCAATTCATTTCTGGATGCTTTTGACCATCCTGTAGACCCCGGCAAACCCGAACCGTCTTTTCAGCCACGGCGATTCCAGGACATCGGCAATGGAGTATCCCAGGCTCTTGTAGAGGCTTATGGCAGGCCGGTTGTTCTTGCTTACGCCAAGGCTTATGCTTGCGTATTCTTTCATGTTGGCTACGTCTTCCGCCTCCTTCATGAGAAGCCTGCCTATGCCCTGTCCCCTGAACGAAGACACCACTGCGACCTGAGCTACGAACAGTTCGTTTTGAGACGGTTCGGGGTCCATCAATCCCTGGCGCAGATATAATGGAAGACGATAGAATAAGAAAAGAGGCCCTGCAAGACGAACCAGTTCGGCGCCCGTTTGCGCATAAGCGTTGCGGATTATATCTCTGTCGTGCAGAACGAGAATGCCTGCAACCTTTCCTGATTTTTCTGCCATTCTTGCGTATTGAAAGCTCGAAATATTCCCCCGCCTTGCGAATAGTCTTGATATTAATGACGTAGCTCTTGCCTCTGAGCCGTAAGCAAGGTTGAATTGTATCGGACCGGTGGAATATATTAAGGGTGCAGCCGCTGCGGCGTCATCGGGCTTTGCCTTTCTGATTTTAACGCCATCCATAGGACAATATACATCCTTTTTGCTTTAATACAAGAGGGAGGGACTCGAGCCCCTCCCTGCAAATCTGCTAGGATACGCGGTTAAAGCTTCTTTAAGCTTACGTTCCCGTTCGAGCTTTCGAGCTCGATGTTTCCTGAGCCGTCGCCCATTGTTCCTTCAAAGAGATTGTCCTCCATCTTCGTGACCTGAACGTGAAGGTCGGAATCGACGCTCAAATCGCCGTTCGACGTCTGCATTCGAATAGCGGCGCCTACAGAATCGGGAATAAAAAGGGTAAGCTTGCCGTTGGATGTTTTGAGGTTGCAGGACCCGTCCGTCTTCGGCATCGTGACCCTGGCGTAGATCTCGCCGTTGGAAGTCACACCCTTTGCGTCTCCCTTATGATTATCTATTGTTATTGGCCCGTTAGAAGTGCTAAGATCAGCTTTTCCTGACGTATTGTTCGTGTTTATCTCGCCGTTCGATGTGCTCAGAAGCAGACCATTCTGGTTGCCTTCGACCGTTATCTTGCCGTTGGAGGTTTCGTAATCGACATAGAGGGATTCGGGAAGACTGATGGTAGCATTGCAGCCGTAGCTCCGGCCGGTAATCTGGGGGATATCAACATAAATCCTTAGAATCTTTGCAGTGGTATCTTCCGTTACATGCACCACAACATCCGGAAGATGGTTTTTTGCATCGACGGACGTAATGCCCGTAGCCCAGCGCTCAAGGGTTACTTTTATGACTGTATCGCCCTGGACAACCGTTGACTCTATCTCTCCGTTTTCCGTTTCTATCTGAAGCTGGCTGTAGTTTGATGCCTTATAAGACTCGGTATCCTTTTCGTATTCCTTAAAAGCGTAGTTCGGCAGGCATGAAAGGAAAAAAACGCCTGAAAAGACGGTCAGAACCAATAATTTCTTCAAGATTCCTCCTTTATTATCGGATAGTATAGCATTATCGATTGTCGTGTCAATAGACTAATCTAGAATCGCTTAAAGGATTCTTACCGCGCTAAGACAAAATATCTGAGCCATATGTATATGCTTGAAAGGATGAGGGAAATGATAGTTGTAGGCATTCCCTTTTTAGCGAACGCCCAGAAGCTGATTTTATGCCCCGATTTGTTCGATATGCCCGCGATAACCATGTTTGCGGCAGCGCCGATAAGGGTTCCGTTGCCTCCGAGGCAAGCGCCTAGCGCAAGCGCCCACCATAGGGGTTCTATGGGCTGCACCCCCTGCGATGCAAGCCCCCTTATGACGGGAAGCATGGCAATAACGAAAGGCACCGAGGATGTAACGAACGTTAAAAGAGCCGAGCCCCACAGGATTATCATGGAAAGGAGAAAAACCTTGCCCATGTTTGCCGCAATGATTATTCTCAGAAGCTCTTTGATTACTCCCGTCGATTCCAGCCCCGAAATCATTATGAACATGCCGATAAAGAAGAAAAGCGTGTGCCAGTCGATCTCTGCCAGTATGGTTTCAATAGGGTCTGTTTTCTTTTCTCTCGGCGGCAGCTGCGATGCAAGGAGAAGAAGCCCGGCGCCTCCCAAAGCTATCGTCGCAGGCATCAAATGTAGCGCCTCGTGAAGAACGAACATGACGATTACTATCCCCAATATTGCCAAGGACTTCCATACAAGGTACTTATCGCGTATCGCTTTACGGGCATTGAGATCGTTAAGGGCGGCTACGTTCGGGGTGCGTGAACGAAGCTCTTTTCCGAAGAGAAAAGTGGAACTCAACAAAAACACCACAAGCACGAGCATCACGATTGGCGTAAGATGGATTATGAAGTCGTTGAAGCCGAGTTTAGCGGCGCTTCCGATAATGATGTTGGGCGGATCGCCTATCAGCGTCGCCGTTCCTCCGATGTTTGAGGCAAGCGCCTCGGAGATCAAAAAGGGAAGGGGGTCGACGCGCAATGTCCCGGCAATAAGAAGCGTAATGGGCGCAATTAAAAGTACAGTCGTAACGTTGTCCAGAAATGCCGATATGACCGCGGTGAGAAGAGAAAGAACAATCAATAAAAGCAACGGCCGTCCCTTGGAAAGCTTTGCTGAGGAAATGGCGAGCCACTCAAAAAGGCC
Source organism: bacterium (assembly GCA_012517375.1). Taxonomy (NCBI): domain Bacteria; species bacterium. The sequence goes on from JAAYVC010000018.1 coordinate 13,286, forward strand.
CGAACGCTTTATGATGTTTACGATGATCATCATGCCTGCGAGGAGGAAGATGACGTTCAAGTCTATGTGAAGGAAGGCGTCGGCTTGATCGATGGACCCCACTATCAGCATTAAGGCTGCGCCCACAAGTGCTACGACGGTGCGGTCGATTTTTTCCGTGGCTATAGCTATATAGGACGCTACGAATATAGCAATGGCAACCCAGGCTTGCGTGGTCATGATATCAGGTACGCATCACCTTTGTTATGATGTCTCTCAGCGAAACCACGCCGAAATACTTTCCCTCTTTAGTCACGACGAGCGCGTTCTCCGAGCGGTGAAGGAGAACGCTCGTTATTTCTATTATCGATGCGCTGTCGTCTGCGGCGGCAAAATCCCGAACCATGACCGAGGAAACAGGCATCTTGTCCTCCTCCTGAAGAAACCTGTCGAAGGGTTCGAACTCAGAGATGAACCGAAGGTCGCCTATCATGCGGGCGTATTCGGGCATTGCTGCCTGAAGAAGATCGTAGCATCGCAGGATTCCGACCACTTCGTTTTCGGCATCAAGCACGGGCAAAGTCAGGGTTTCGTTGCGGAAGAAGAGATCTGCAGCTTCCTTGAGATTCATATCCTCCCGCAGAGTCTCAACCCTGCGAGCGATGTCACCCGCGTAAAGACGTTCAGTAACCAGAAGGTTGGTTTTTTTAATAGCGTTCAGCACCTCGGAGGGACTCGAGGCCGAAGCAAGCTCAACGTGGATTTCCTCGCTTAAAGCGAGCCGCGCTAGAACTCCGAGGGTCTTTAGATACAGTTTGGATACCTTCTTCTGTTCAAGAAGCAGGAAGATAATCCTTAAAGGTTCACCGTCCGGTGTGTGATCGCCAAGACCGTCCGGAAAGATGCCTATGCCGACTACAAGTTCGGAGATTTCGTTCGAGCGGGCATGCGGCAGTGCAATCCCTCTCCCTGCAATGGTTGAAACGAGCTTCTCGCGCTCAAGAACCTCGTCGATTATGGCTTTCTGGCTCTGTTCGGATCTATCGGCCAGCACACGAGGAACCAAAAGCCTTATGGCTTCGGAGAGGTTTGTCGCTTTAAGCCCGCAGAAGACTCGCTCGGGTCTTATTAGATGTATAAGTTTCATTTTTTATCTCGACAAGTTTAGGCGATTCCCGGTTTTTGTCAACTTGAATACCCCCGCGCCTTTCCGAAACATGCTGAGATTGACAAACGCTTAACGAGGCGTAAATTGCCATTATGCTATTGGATTGCGGCAAGGATAAGACTTGAATAAGAACCAGGAAAAGGTGCTTTGCTTTCCCCGCTCGGTTCTTGACGAGAAGGAGTGGTTCTCAGGCTTAAGACCGGACGACTCCTCGATGCTCGACCGGATACTTCAAAGCGGAAAGGCATGCTTCGTGGAGCGAGGAAGAGCCGAGGAGGACGAGTCCTTAAAGCAGCTTATCCCGTACGTTGTCATGAAGTGCAGGGAGAAGGTCCTTTACTATGTCAGGGGCGCTTTATCCGGGGAGGAGCGGCTGAAAGCGCTCGGTTCGATAGGCATAGGCGGTCACATATCGGTTACGGATTTCTCGTTGTTCGAGAGGGATATTGAGGATATTTTTTTTGCCGGTCTGAGGAGAGAGGTCGGGGAGGAGATTCGCGTGCAGACGTCCTTCAGCCAGAGAGTTGCGGGGTTCATCAATGACGACTCAAACGCAGTAGGCAGGGTTCACCTGGGCGTTCTCGTTCTCTGGGATCTTGTTCATGAGAAGGTTTCAAAAAGGGAACGCTCCATCACCTCGCTAGAGTTTGCATCCATGGAAGTTCTCAAAGCGCGAAGGGACCGTCTCGAGACGTGGTCGAGGATTGTCGTAGATAACTGGGAGAGGTTGAAGTAGGATATTTCGATTAAAGGAACGGGGCCTTTCGGCCCCGTTAAATTTTTTGAAAAGAGAAGGGATAGATTACAAGCCGCGAACCTTCACCAGGTGAGTGGCGCAGGAGATGCAGGGATCGTAAGCGCGCGCTATCATCTCGAGCTTGAGTTCTATATTCTTTGTATCCTTTTCCTTTACGAGATTATCGGCGCCGATGCGGATGTGCTCTTCGAGCATATCGAGGAACTGCGCTGTAGGAGTAATGATATCGGCGCGGACAACGCGACCTTCGGCAACCTCGTAGTGGTGGTAGAGCGTTCCGCGTGGCGCCTCGACTGCTCCTGAACCGGCGCCCTTGTCTCTTGCCGGCTTGACAATCGACGGATTCTCTTCTATGGCGATGAGCTTATCGATTATCTTTGGAACCTCTTCAAGAGCCCATACGGTCTCTATTGCCTGCGCGACGTTGTTGTACATGGGGTTGCGTATCCACGAGAGATTGTAGCAGCGGCGGAAATGCTCGCCCGCTGCGCCGTCAAGACGCTCGCCAAGAAGATTGAAGCGCGCAAGGGCGCCCACGAAATAAGGCTTGTCGTTGTACAAAGAGCGCTTCGCCATCGAATGCGGAACAACACGCTCGTTCGTCAGCTTGCGGTAGTCCCATACGTTGAATTCGTGACCGTCGGAAATCATTATCTTGTCGCCCGCCCAGCCGTAGCGGTCGTGCTCGGGTTTCGTGCACATGAAGGTCATTCCTTCCTCCATGTAAGTGGGCTGGCGCAGATTGCGGAGTATCTCGACGCCGCGTTCCGCATCAGGGATAAGGGATTCTGCTTCGTACTTGAAGCGCAGAAGGTCAGTCTTGGATGGGTACTTGCCGAATCCGCCGATTACTGGATTCTCTCCGTGAATGGAGCGCGCGGCAGTAAGCTCCATGAGCTTGACCCCGAACTTCTTGACGCGCAATCCTGCCTGAACGTCCTCTAGATAATCCGGAACCATGTGAACGGCTGAGGGGTATCCGAGGTAGTCGGGAAGCGCAAGAAGGAATACGTGCAGGGCGTTGGATTCAATCATCTCGCCGCAGTGCATGAGATCTCTCAAGAGCTGCGCTTTCGGCGGTATCTCTATCTCGAGAGCCTTTTCCATCGCCCGCAGCGCGGCATAGCGGTGAGATAGCGTGCATATGGCGCAAGTGCGGCACGTGAGGCTGACAACCTCTGAGGGGATGCGTCCGACGGCTATGGTCTCAAGAAGTCTCGGGCCTTCGTGGACGTCAACGGTAACCGAGGAGAGCTTGCCCTCCTTGAAGTCGACCGTTATCCCTCCGTGGCCTTCAACCCTGGCGAGCGATTCAATTTTGACTCTTTCAATGCTCATATTTCGCTCCTACTTCTTGGCCTGCTTGGCCTGGACGGTCTTTGCCGGTTTCTTGGTTTCTGCTTCTTCAGCCGCCGAGTGCGCTTCCTGCGGCTTTTTCTTTTCCGGTTGAGGAGTCTTTATGCCTAAAAGGTCTCCGAATCTTCGAACCATCGAAGCTCCGCCGAACAGCCTGAGCTTGTTCAAAATATCGGCCTCGGAGAATTTCTTCTCCTTCAAGAGGTTGATTTCTGAAGCTACGTTGGCTTCGTCCGTCGGACCCCAGCAGCCGATGCACGGCAGGTTGTGATTCGGGCAGCGCGAGTTGCATCCGCCAGCCGTTACTGGACCAAGGCAAAGCTCGCCCTTAAGAAGCAGGCACTCGTTCTCGTTCCACTTGCATTCGGCGCAAACGGGGAATTTTGTGAGCTCTATAGGCATTCCCTGCACGAGCCGCGTTACGGCGTAAAAGAACTGATATTTGTCAATGGGACATCCGGGAAGATAGTAGTCGACCTTGACGTATTCGTCCAAGGGATGAGCCTCGAATGGCTTGGCAACCGTATGCTTGACATCGCCGTAGACCTTCCTGAAGCGCTCGGACCAGTCGTCGCAGCCAAGCCGAGCTGCCTGGGGACCGCCGAAGCAGGCGCAGGAACCGAGTGCCACGATTATTTTGGCGCGCTTGCGGATGCCGGTAAGCATCTCGAGATGGTGATCGGTGGAGATGGAGCCTTCTATGAAAGCGACGTCTATCTCCTCGTCATCATGGGTTTCTCTTGAAGCCATAAGGAAGGAGCGAACGTCAACGGCGCCGAAGATATCCAGAAGCTCGTCCTCGCAATGTATTACCGCCAGCTGATCGCCGGCGCAACCTGTAAATCCGTAGAATGCAACTTTAGGTTTATTTGCCATCATCGCTCCTAGATCAAATCCTTCATGTGAAGCACGTCCCAGTAAGTAAATACCGGACCATCGAGACAGGTGTATATGGAACCAATAGCGCAGTGTCCGCATTTGCCGATGCCGCAGTGCATGCGGCGCTCAAGCGTCATGAGAATTTGGTGCTTGGGAATCCCGAGCTTTAAGAATTCGGCCACAACGAACTTGTACATGACAGGCGGGCCGCACACCGTTGCAAACGTGTTCACAGGGTCCAGTTCCTTAACCTTCTTGAAGAGGTCGGTGACAAGACCTACGTTGAACGGCCATTTCCCGGCGGGGTCGCTGTCCACGGTCAGATAGCACTCAAGGTCGTCGCGCTCCTTAATCTCGAAGAACTCCTTGCGGAAGAGCATCTCATCGGGGTTCTTTGCGCCGTGCAGGAAGTAGAACTTGCCGAACTTGTCACGGTTATCGAGGATGTAGAGGAGGAGCGAACGCAAAGGCGCGGCGCCTAGCCCGCCAACGACTATGAGGATGTCCTTGCCGTGCATCTTCTCGAAGGGGAAGCCGTTTCCATAAGGGCCGCGAACGCCCACTATCGAGTTCTCTTTGTATTTGAAGAGCTGCTCGGTAAGACGTCCCACCTTGCGGATGCAGTATTCTATCATTCCGGGGCGCGAGGGGGTGGAAGAGATGGAGAAAGGCGCTTCGCCGACCCCGGGAAGAGAAACCATCATGAACTGACCCGGCTTGTATTCAAGAGAAAGTGCACGCTCCATATCGACAGGTCTCACCTGGAAGAAGCGCACGTCTGACGTCAGGTCATAGCGCCGGACTATGCGCATAGCCTCCGGCATGAATGGATTCTGGAGCATCGAGGCGGGTGTGATAACGTGAGGTTTTTCCATCATACTTTCACCTCCTGTCCTTTAAGTCCGCGTATGACCTCGGCTACATTGATATTGACCGGACAGGTGTCTACGCAGCGGCCGCAGCCTATGCATGAAGGCCTTCCGTACTCGGTAATGAACGCCTTAAGCTTGTGGGTATACCATAACTTGAGGCGTTCGGCCCGTGATTCACGGAAGTTGTGTCCGCCTGCAACAAGGGCGTATTCTTTGTTCATGCAGCTGTCCCAGTGACGCTCGCGGTTGCCTTCGGCCAGCGAAAGCTCGCTTATATCGCGCACGTTGTAGCAGTTGCATGTCGGACATACCATTGAGCAGGAACCGCAGGCAAGACACTTTTCGGCAAGCTCCTGCCAGAGCGATGAATTCCAGGAAAGCTCCATGATGTCGGGCATCCCCGTCAGATCGAAGTTGAGCTTGTAGCGGGAATCGCGATTGCGTCTCCACTCCAGGTAGCGCTGAAGATCAGCCTGCTCTATATCTTCCGTGAAGAGATTGATGTTGAGCCGGGCGAGATCGTCGCCAAGCGATGAGCCGACCCACACCAGGTAATAATCGCCCAGTTCGTTGAACGCGAGGTCGAACCCGCCTTCAACCGAGTGGGTGTTCGTGGATCGAGCCATGCATTTGTCGTCGGGCACGCACGAAAGACCTATAACCGCAGTCAGCTCGCGGCGTTTGCGGTAGTAGGGATCCGGGAAACGCTCAAGAAAGAGCTCATCTAGGATCCTAAGGCCATGAAGATCGCAGGGATGAAGACCAAAGAGCACTCGAGGCTTCACGTCCTCAAAGGTCTCGAAGTACTTATCCCCTGAGTAATGGAACATATTGAAGCGAGGAGGAACAAAGAATTTCTTCGGCGGGATTATCGTCCGCAGCGCACCTAGCGCAACGTCTCGAACATTATCGAGCTTTGCGTAGACGAACTTATCTCCGCGCGGCACCGGTCCCCAGAGTTCCCCGTAGCTTTTAAGGGACTCAAGGTAGGTGTAGAGGTCCTCCTTCTTCAGTTTAAGTGCTTTCATCTAATTGCCTCCAATTAGCGAAGTGAATTCTAAAGGAACCTCTGCTGAAGGATACTCAGCCGGAGCGTATTGTCAACCCCTGCATCATTTTATAAGCATGCTAAAACAAGAGTCTTATCAAATAAATTTCTTCGTTAAGCAGCGTCCGAAAGGGATTTCAGAACCGGCTTTGGTTTGCCTTATCTTGCTTTTTGTCAGACCTCTCAGGGCCTGGGCAGAAGAACCTTCCAGTGACCTTCAACATCCGGTGCAAGGTACAAAAGAAACTTCGATGATTCGCGTTCGACGTTTCTGCCGCGCTCCTTCGTTCTCGCTTGCACCTGAAACACCTCAAGTTTTCCTTCAGCCGACATATCCGTCAGTCTTTCGATGCTCGTAACTTCGATGCGCGGAAGACCTTGCACTATTTTTTCGTAGGTAGCCTTGTCCGGACGCGCCATGAACATCATCTCTCCGCCCTTGGAGTTCTTGATCAACAGCGCCCGGTCGGAGAGATAGTCGTAGGCCTTTGCCGCATCGCCCTTTTCAAGGGCGGCGAAGTATTGATTGGCCACCCATAAAGGGTCGGACGCCTTGTCCTTGCAGGAGGGAAGGCAGAAGAAGGCGAGGAGGGTGGCGAGGGCGAGGAAGCCGAGTGCGGTCTGCGCCGGTACGATTCGCAGGTGTTTTTTCATAAGTATAACCTCACAGATTGAAATGATCCTCTGAAAGCTGGGGATTGAGCTTTAAATTTTTGTATAATGTCGAGTTAACCTTGACGCCGTTTGCATCGAAAGCCTCGGTTTTGCGCGGCAAGCTTGTCGCTTTATCGAGCCACCAGCGTTCGCGGGCAATCCCTTTGTTATCGCCTGCCGCGTTGGCTTTGAGGTCTATAACCGCGCACGCAACGCCATCGAGCGTTTCCTCGCCTACCCACGAGATGGTCCCATGTGTCTTGTACCAGCCAGCGGTCTTGTAAATCGCAGGGAAAGTTCCGTCGTATATCTTCTGTCCGTACAGACCCTGGGTTGATTTCGAGTCGGGCGAGAGCATCACGGGAAGCGCTATGCCTGCCCAGCGGACCTTTATTTTATTCTGCCCGGGGTCGTAGACGGCAACCGCACCCTTGTTATCGCCGGCAACCACGACGGTCTTTATCCAGCCTGTGCGGTTCCAGCTGTAGTCTATGGTAATGTCCCTTGTCTGGGAGCCCTTGACTTCATGCGTGGCTATGGTTACGGTATAGCAGCGCAACGCGTCGCAGGCTGCGCCCATACCCGAGAGTGCCTCTTCAGCCTGTCCGCCGCGTATGGTAGTTGCCGAAAACACCACGGCGGCAACAATGAGCTTGAGTGCAAGTTTTTTCATAATTCCTCCTTGCAGTGTTTCCCGATATCAGCAAGCGTTAAATCATATTCACGATACTCAAAACGTCAACAATCCCTGAGCGATTAGAGCCTAAAGCCTGAAAAGGTCATCCGGCATCGCCGGATTGAGCCTCAAATCCCTGAGTATTAGCCACTGCAATTCATTTCCGTTTTTGTCAAAGCTCACGAGCCTTCGGGGAAAAGAAGTTTTATTGTCAAGCCAGTAGCGCTCGCGAGCCACGCCTCCAAGGTTTTGCGGGGAGTTTGCTACAAACTCGATTACCGTGCATTCAGCTCCATCGAAGAACTCGACTTTGACGACCGCCGTCTTGCCGTTGGCAAGAAACCAATCAATGCGCTTGAACATATACGTAAAACTCACCTCGTACATCTTCTCTCCGCGCAGCGTGAGCACCCTTTCATCGGATGGGTCGTAACTGAGGAGGAGGGGAATAAGGGGATGCCTGGCAAGGATTACGTCTTTTTCAGGGTCGTAAACCGCCTTCGTGCCCTTGTTTTTGCCCTCAAGGATGTCGTTGCGCACCCAGACCGGGCTTTTATATGAAAAGTCCACTGTGCGCTCCTCCGTTTTCTGCTCCTTCGCCTGACGGTACGACATCCGGACTGTGTATGCCGTGACCTTCGCCCACTCCTCTCTCATGCGCTGGATAAGCGCACCTGCGTCCTCTGCCGCAAGCATGGAAACGCTCAGAGCTGCGGCCAGGAAGAGTCTCGATATAGTTAGATTCATTCAACCTCGTTTATTTATTAACCGATAATACCTACAATTCCTCTGCGGTCAAGGAGCTTCTTCCTTGACCTAGGTGGGATGCGGTGTAGAATAATTAATGCGCATCCGCGAAAACATGAGGATCGAGTTCGGGAGTCATGCCCTCGTTCTCGACCATCCCGGTCCGAACGGCGAACCTGTTTTCATATCACACGCGCACTCAGATCATGCGGTCCGCAAGGGCAGGATAATCGCAACCCCCGAGACCGCAAGATTGCTGGAAGTGCGTTACAACGCTAATTCCGCCGAGGTGTTGCCCTGCAGGAAGAGAATCGAGATCGAAGGGATGAATGTAACGCTCTATCCTTCGGGACACATACTCGGCTCTGCCCAGATACTTGTTGAGACGAGCCAGACAAGCCTTTTGTACTCAGGCGACATCAAGCTGCGGCCCGGCTACTCGGCCGAACCGATAGAGGTCCCCCAGGCGGAGAATCTTATCGTGGAGGCGACGTTCGGCAGCCACATGTTCCAGTGGCCCCGCAGGGAGACTATAGAGGAGCGGATTGCGGAGTTCGCGGAAGACGGCAAGCGATTCGGCTTCACTGCATGCTACATGGCGTATTCGCTCGGCAAGGCGCAGGAGCTTTTGATGGTACTGGCAAAGGCGGGCATTCGCGCGTACGTGTCGGAGAGCGTTTTCGAGATGTGCAAGGTGTACGAGGAGTTCGGTGTGAGGTTCGGAGACTACAGGCTTTACAAGGACGAAGCCGAGATCGACGGCGTGCTCGTGATACCGCCGCAAAAGGCGCACCATTTGAATCTGTCCGGGACGAAGCGGGGTCCCCATGAGAATGCGCAGTATTCTCATGGGGTAAAGTTTGCGTTGGTGTCTGGCTGGGCTTTGACCGAGAGACGGGGCGAGGTGCCGGGCATTCCCTTGAGCGACCATGCCGACTTCGGTGAATTGCTCCGATACGTGGACAAGGTGAAGCCCCAAAAGGTGTGGACCACGCACGGCTACGCGCGAGACCTTGCCTCCGCGCTCCGGCACCGCGGCTACAACGCCCAGGTTCTGCCCGAGCGCGATAAGGAAAGGCAGCTCGAACTTGTAGTGGGTTGACAACGTGCACTATCCCTCCCCTTGTGAGAGGGAATAGAAGGAAGGGGGATCCTCCCTTTTCAACAATCATGTTATTGCTTCGCAAGTCCCTGACTTGTGAAGCAATCGCCTGAATCCAAGGGCAGGGCTCCGAAGGCAAACGCAGAGAACCATCGCGTCCATCGTTGCCGCTAACTCGCCTTTAACCATAACTAAGGATTGACAAAAAGACGTGGAAGAGTTAAGATTGGGTATGCCTCCTCTTTTGGGATTGACATTCACGATTCTAGGCGGTAGAAGTGTACATCCACATATCACATAGTCGGTATGCCCTAGACAGCTCTGCCGGAAGATGGTTTAGGGCGGATACACTTCCTTTCAACAAACCAGGGTCGGAGGTTGTATTTGCTGATGTCCAACCGGAACAATTGGCGGAAGGAAAATTCGGACTACACAAATATCCAGTTGCAGTGATAATTCCTCCTTACCCTTTTTACAAACAAGCCAAATGAACCCCTTCACATCGAGGAGGGGAACCCGTCATCGCGAGGTCGCAGCGGCGACCGTGGCGATCTCCCAGCACTTTTTCTGAGCATATGGCACTCGCTCATGTATTCTGACTTTCTGCCAGGAGATTGCCACGCCTTCTTCGAAGGCTCGCAATGACAAAGAAAAAGGCAATGCAATACTACGTCTACATCATGACCAATAACTACCGCAATGTTCTCTATACGGAGGTGACAAATAACCTCATCCGTCGAGTTTACGAACACAAGGAGAAGCTCGTTGAAGGTTTTATAAAAAGTACAAACTCGATAGACTCGTCTACTACGAAGTATTCTCAGACCCCCTGAGCGCGATTGAAAGGGAAAAGCAGATAAAGGCGGGAACGCGAAGGAGGAAGATAGGGCTTGTGGAATCCCTGAACCCTTCCTGGCGCGATTTGTGGGAGGAGATTTCGGCCTGAAAATGCAACATCTGACCTTTCATCAGCTCCGCATATTTCCGGTGCCCCCGTGCGCTGACGCGTTTCATTAACCCAGCCCGATCGCCCGGAGGATGGTTTGGAGTTTGTCCTTATCTTTTCGGTTCAAAGGAAAACTTCTCCCGACTTTCCCTGAAAGTCATCGCCCGTAACACATTTCGCCCTCACCCCGCGCTCCCCTGGAGCTCCCCCCTCTCCCCTCCATCAAGGAGGGGGGAAATAATTATACCTCCCCCTTGACGGGGGAGGGTAGGGTGGGGGTGTAAATGAGAGTTTAGTTGATACTAATTCATCCTCCCCTTTATCCACTGGCCATGTTGGGGCCACTCTGTCCCATCAAGGTAAGGGGACCCCTATCCGTCATCGCGAAGGAGTAACCGTTAGGACGTGGCTCCTCAGGGCGAACGCAGTGAGCAATCTCATAGCAGAGACCTGAAAAATATGGCGCCGACTCAGTTTTTTAGCGCCGTGCTATGGGATCGCCACGGCCGACCCTCTGGGTCGGCCGCCTCCCTTAATAAAGGAGGCAAGGCAATAGTGCTGATTTATTGAGTTAAAGCCCCCCATATGAAGGGTTGGTGGTTTTTTTACCCCTTTTATCGAAATAGCCCTGCCGAAGCTGTAGGCTTCGAGCCGAATGCATGCGCTTCCAGCGCTCGTCTGTGCTTCGAGCGCTCGTTCGGCCATGCCACCTCTGGTGGCTATTTGTCCATCTTTTGACTAGCTTTTGACCAGCTTCCAGGCGCGGCGCTTGACCTTTCATTCAACTCGACTATAATTCTACCATGTGCATAGGAATTCCTGCGAAAGTCATTGAGTTAAGCGGAGATAAGGGCAAGGTGGACTATCAGGGAGTCGTGAGGGAGACCTCGTTCGTGATGCTTCCTGAGGCAAAGGTAGGCGATTATGTTATTCTACATGCTGGATTTGCGATAAAACTACTATCCGAAGAGGACGCAAAAGAAACCCTTGAAATGATAGAAGAGCTTATCAAAACCGAAGCAACTCTCGATGAGTGAACAACTTACAGAGATACTGAAAAGACTGGGCAGCGATGCAGAACTTGCAAAAGGGTTGATTGAGCGCATCAGGGTGAAAGCTCATAAGTCCTTTACTTTCATGGAGGTATGCGGCACTCATACCCACGCAATCTCGAAAACGGGCATAAGAAAAGCGCTTGCGGGCAAGATTAAACTACTTTCAGGACCCGGCTGCCCTGTTTGCGTTACGCCGGATGAGGAGATAGACGCCTTTATATCTCTAGCAAATATGAAAGATGTGGTCGTAGCAACCTTCGGCGACATGCTCCACGTACCGGGAACAAAAGGGTCTCTTGCGGAGGAAAGGGATAGTGGTAGGGATATAAGGGTCGTATATTCAGCACTTGACATTCTCGATATGGCGGAGAGGGAAAAAGGGAAGGAATTTTGTTTCCTGGGCGTCGGTTTCGAGACCACTTCTCCGACCGTTCTGGCGACAGTAGCCGAGGCTAAGATACGGAAAATACGTAACTTCTCTATATACTCCTCGTTCAAATTGATACCTCCGGCATTGAGGATGATTGCCTCGCACCCTGAGCTCAATATCGATGGTTTCCTTCTTCCAGGTCACGTAAGTGCGATAATTGGAACCCAACCTTACCGGTTTCTCGTCGATGAGTTCAAGCGACCGTCGGTTGTTGCAGGTTTTGAGGCCCTGGATATACTCGAAGCGATACTCATGATGTTAAACGAGATAAGTAACGGAAAGCCTGAGCTTGAAATCCAATACAAGAGGGTGGTCACTTCTGAAGGAAACCCCAATGCCCTGGGATTGATTGAGGGTATGTGCGACGCTAAGGATTCGGTATGGCGCGGCTTAGGAGTGATTCCAGACACGGGTTTGAAGTTAAAGGATGAGTGGAAGAATTTCGATGTCGAGTGCAAACTCGGGCTTGCTCCAGTAAGTTACAGGGATAGTGGAGCTTCCAAAGCTTGTCGCTGCGGGGACGTGCTCTTGGGAAGGATACTGCCTCTGGAATGCCCTTTGTTTGAAACAATTTGTACGCCTGAGAAAGCGGTTGGCCCATGCATGGTCTCTTCCGAGGGTGCATGCGCCGCATATTATAAATATGAAAGATAGTGTCATAGGACTCGGTCACGGCTCAGGCGGACGCAAAACGGCACGGTTGGTTAAGGAGCTATTTCTTAAATACTTAGGGAATCCGATTCTTGAAAGACTGGAAGACGCTGCAGAACTTCCCGTGGAGCGAGGCAGGATTGCCTTGACGACCGATGCGCACGTTGTTGAGCCTTTGTTTTTCCCAGGAGGGGACATCGGAAAGCTAGCCGTATGCGGTACGGCTAACGACCTTGCTGTAAAAGGAGCAAAGCCAAGATTTATGACGGCAGGCTTCGTGCTGAGGGCTGGAATAAGCCTTGATGTGCTCGAACGGATTGTTGCTTCAATGGCTGAGGAGTTGGACAGGTTAGGAATGAAGTTAATTGCAGGAGATACGAAGGTTATAGAAAAGGGAGAGAAGGATGAGTGCTACATCACTACCACAGGGTTCGGTGTGCTCGAACACGAGCGTACTTTTGCGTCTGAACGGATTGAGCCGGGCGATGCCATTCTCGTATCCGGAGAAGTCGGGAATCACGAAGCGTCTGTCGTCCTTTCCAGGTCGAACTTCGGATTAAAGCAGAATATTCGTTCCGATGTCGCCCCCGTGTGGCCGCTCGTTCATGCGTTGATTCAGGCGGACGTGGACATTAAGGTCATGCGCGACCCTACCCGCGGCGGGCTTGCAACAACCCTTAACGAGTTATGCGATGCCTCAGGATTGGGAATGCTCATTCACGAACGAGACGCACCTTTCAATCCAGAGGTCAAAGGGGTAGCGGAAATGCTGGGACTCGACCCTTATTACCTTGCTTCCGAGGGCCGTCTGATTGCTATTGTAAACCCTGAAGATGCACATAAAGCCCTCGATATTATGAGAAAAAAAGGAAGCGATACAGCTGGCATTATTGGCGAGGTGCGGACCGCTCCCGCCGGCTTGTGGCTGGATACTATTCTGGGTTCAGAACGACCGCTCCTCATCTTAGAGGGCGAACAGCTACCACGCATCTGCTAACCCTCAATATTTCAATAAGTTCTGTAATTCAGGCGCCTACTCTATGCCGGTCCATCTGACAAAATCCAGAAGATTAAATCTTCCATCGTGACGCCACAAAATCGATGGACCCGCCATTTCGCCCAGTTTCGGGATACGGTCCAGACCAAGCTTACCCATCTCCTCGGCAAGAGGCATTAAACGTTCCTCGGGCAGAGCGGCGCCCATCGTCTGAAGGTATTGTTTAATAGGCGTGACAAGGCGGACGACATCCATCACGTCCTTGACCGGTTTTACGCGGATTGTCCGGTTGAGGCAGGAGGGAACAAAAGTCGGATCCTGTTCGTAGATAACGGTCCACGATGTACCTTGAGAGCTCATGTGAAGGGCTACGCCGTCGTCGCCGAACGCGCGAAACTCGTAGGAGCCGCGAAGCTGGTTTATATGGGCGGACTCGTCGGGCGTTATTCGTCCGCGAGGGATGCGCTGATTGAACTGCTCCATCGCCTCTGCCAAGTATCCTGAGAATTCCTTGGGAGTTATCTCTCCGCCTTCCTCTGTGTAGAAGACATGCGGAGAGACGCAGCCCTGCTGGTCGAGCATGGACACGTTGGCTGCCGCGTTCGCTGCAGTGTCTTTTACTCTTTCCGCCGAGAGGGCTTCGCGGCCTATTACGCCGAAGCTCAGCTTATGGCCGTAGGAGAGGAGTTTGACATCGGGAGGAACCCTTTTGCGTGCATCGTTGACCGAATGCTCAGAGCCGTAAACGACCACCGCATCGGATCTGCTGAACGCCAGCCGCTCTATCTCCTCGTTGCCGCCCTTCCATAAAACCATGGCTACGCAGCGCGCGAGCTGCGGGTCAACCTCGGCTATGGACCGGGCGAAGAGCGTAGCGAACAAGGGTTCTTCGGATGCGGACTTCCCAAGCACTGCCGATTTCAGTAGCAGGGAGTAGATGGTGTTCAACATAGACGCGCCGGGCGCGTTGCCTGCGAATACTATAGTGGTCAGGGAAGGGCCGTAAGCCCTTATGTATCCGCCTGATCTTTTGCGGGGCCGGAACTCATCAAGCACGAGGGGGTCTTCGAACTCGTCCTCAAGAAGGAGTTTGAGATTTTCAGTTGAAAACATCGCGCTGATTCCTCCAAGCGTGAGCTCAACCATCGGCGCGGAAAATCTTGTTATGACGGGCAAAAGTTTCACGGCAAGCCTGCGGAGAGGATATTCCGGATTCCTCCACAATTCGACAACCTTGCCTATGGTCTCGGCTATCTCCAACACTGGTTTTTTGACCAAATACTCTTCGCGCGCCGCAAGGAGCGAGTCGATGGTCTTCGTTAAGATATCCGGGGTAAGCACTGGCGCATTCATTTTAACCCTGATGCCGTCGTAGCCGAACTCGAGCGGAACGAACTCCTTAAAATCGGACTCTTCAAGTCCGGGAATATAAAAGGCAGGCAGTGTTGTTGTTTCTGGCATCATAACCTTCTAAGCCCGCTGCGCCGATATGAGTTCGTCGTAGGCAATAGAGCAACCGCGCGTTTCTGAGCCGGCGGCACGTCCTACTATCTCGAAGCCGGAACCTGTCTCAAAGCCCATATCATCCGTCAGAACCGCTTGTACTGATGTCATATTTGCCACGCTGTGCTGGCGAAGCAATCCACGCTCACCCTTAGGTAAAGGCTTCAGGGTATCGGGATCAACCACCACAACCCTGGCAAAGTGAGGGATCATCTTGGCGCGCGGCTCGGAAATCCCTCTTACGTGGTTGTAGAAGACGTTGTCGACGTACGACGCTTCCATCTCTATCAAGCCGTAGTGATTGATCATGTGGCTTTCAGGTATGCCCAGCGTCTTTCCGGCCAGCTTCCTGTACTCTTCCTTGGAGAGTTCTCTTCCTTTTCCCTTGTTGCCGCCGCCGTCCATGGCGCGGCTTCCCGCGGGAAGCTTGAAGCTGATATTCTGCGCCTGGCAGAAATCAAAGAAGTGGACGTACGCGAAGGTGGCTCCTGCAATAAACACAGGTTCGCCGGTTTTCTCCGCAAGCTTCAGTCTTTCCGCAAGCCCTGCAAAATCGAATCCCTTGGGATTTATGAAGAACTCAGGCTTCCCTATTGAATGCCCTTCTACAAGAATCTTTATCTGACTCATTCCTGCCGCCGCGCTGGGCATGAGCTCCGGATCGGGCGCCAGGAGCAAGGCATGGATCTTCTCGTCCCGGGATTTGTAATATCCTCGGTCTTTGAGATATTCGCCGTTCAGTTCGCGTATCTTGACTTGCGTTTCGTTAAGGCTTATTTTCGCGCGCTTCTCGGGATTGGATGTTCCGCTGCTCGTCAACACCTGCACCGTCTCTTCATCCGAAATGGTCCTAAGTTCGACTTCCTTGAAAGCCACGGCAGGAACGGCAGGAACATCCGTCCACGCTTTTATCATTCCGGGTTTTACACCCTTTTTTTCACAGTATTTATGATAAATTTGGTTCGCGTTGTACTGGTACTCAAAAAGCCTCATGGACAGCTCGTTGAACTTCTTTTCGTTCTCGTCATTAGACTGTTCTGCTCCTTTTTTTATGAAATCAATTATATCATTTCCAAGGGATTGAACAAACTCTGACTTCGAGGCGTATTTCTCGCTCATTAAATCCTCCTTGCATCAACGCATAAGACGTTAATTTCAGATCGTTTCAAGCGCCCAACCCCGCATACGAGGCTGCTCCAGAAACACCAGCTGTCTTAGGAGATAGATTATCGTTTAGCCCTGCTGTTTATTTTAGGTAATTTCTATTTCGTGTCAAGTCTTTTTTAGAGTAGTCCTTAATTCGTAAAAAAACGCTTGACAATGACCTAAAAATTACTACTATAATGTACTTTGCGGCTATCTGGTATGTGTGGGTAATGCTGAATATGGTAAATTGATTCTTAATAGAGGAGGATTAATAACATTAAACTCTCAGGAGGCTAGCATGGCGAAAGAAAAGTTCAAGGTATGGTATGATGAAAAGGAGGGGGTGCTTCAGACAGAAATCTACGAAACCTTCGACGTAGAAACCCTCAATCAGTACTTTACGGAAGTTTCAAAGTACACACCCGAACAGCAGAGTTATTTTATCGGCTGGATGTACGATGACGCTCAGAAAATGCCCGACAAGGAAGCGCGCAGGATTGCGAAGGAGAAGATAAAGGATCTGCACTTCAAAAAAGTGGTTGCCATTGGCGCCAAACCCGTAATCCGCATGGTCTACACCATAGTAATCACAGCTATTGGACGGAAGAAAGACTTCTTCTTTTGCGATACCGTCGAAGAAGGCCTAACCTGGTTAAGAGAGCAGAAAAACCTAGCTAAAAAGGCTGCAAGCTTATAGAACTAGGTTTCCCGGACCGTGTTTTATTTTGTTCGAAAAGTTTATTGTCAGTTGAGTTGAGAAAGATTGATTTTGCTCATAAAAATCTTAAGCCGGACTGAAAGATATTAGCATTTTATTCAGATGATTTTAGTCTTGTAAAACTAACTTAAGCACAGGAGAAATAAAAATTCAAAACTCCAGGAGGCAGCAATGGCTTCACCGAAGTTCAAACACTGGTATGATGAAAAGGAAGGGGTGCTTCGTGGAGAAATCTACGAAAGATTCAACGCAGAAACGCTAGAAGAGATCAGCGCCGACTTGTCAAAATACACGCCGGAACAGCAGAAATATATTGTCGGTCATATATTGGACGACGCTCAACAAATGCCCGGCAAGGAAGAGCGCAGGATTGGCAAAGAGAAAGCCGGGCTTGTACGCTTCAAAAAGGCGGCTATATGGGGCGCCAAACCGGTAATCCGCATGGTCGCAAGTATCGTTTTAACCGCCCAGGGTCGAGGAAAGGACGTCAAGTTCTTCGTTAGCGAGGAAGAAGCAATTGCCTGGATTAGGGAACAGAAAGAATTGGAAAAGAAAACCGCGCTTAAGTGATGAATGGTCCCTGCCCTATAAAAGACACTCCGTTATTTGCAGCTTTTTGCCGATATCGTTCAGGACGTTTTTCCAGCACCAAGTCCAGTCAAAATTAATCTTAACATGCAAAAGCCCTTGACAAAAAACTAAAAAGGATTAATATAATGTACTTCTCGAATCGGACATGTGTGGGTAATATAGAAACTACGAAATGATTCCCTGCACAGGAGGGTTAATAGGTATGAATTTCCAGGAGGTAATATATTATGGAAGAAACAAAATTCAAACTTTGGTACGACGAGAAGGAGGGGGTTCTTCGATCAGAGATATACAAGAAATTTGATATAGAAACACTCGAAGAGTACTTTGCGGAAATCTCCAAGTTCACTCCTGAGCAGCAGCATTACATCATCGGCTGGGTATTCTGCGACGCACAGCAAATGCCCGACAAGGATGCGCGCATGCTTGCGAAGGAGAAATTCAAAACTGCCCATTTCAAAAAAATAGCGAACCTTGGCGCTAAACCGATTGTGCGCATGGTTTCCAACATCATAATGATCGCCGTAGGAAAAGGGAAAGACAACAAGTACTTCGAAAGTGAAGAAGACGCCTTAGCCTGGATTAGAGCGGAGAAAGAGAAGGATAAAAAGGCTCAAGCAAGCTAATTCCTTCGTCTAATTACTGGAACTAGGTTTCAGAACTCAATAACAATCCGATAATAGGTTTTATTCCCGAGTTTAATTTATCTGCAAGCAAAAAAGCGCTTAGGTGGCTCGCAAAGATCCTAGAATCCTATGCCCGCTGCGCCGATATGAGTTCGTCGTAGGCGATAGAGCAGCCGCGGGTTTCCGCATCCCTGGCGCGTCCTGTTACCTCGAAACCGGAACCTATCTCAAAGCCCATATCATCGGTTTGAACGGCTTGTACGGTCACGAGATTAGCCACGCTGTGCTGGCGCAACAGGCCCCGCTCGCCTTTAGGTAAAGGCTTTAGGGTGTCGGGGTCAACGACAACAACCCGTGCAAAGTGAGGGATCATCTTGTAGCGCGGTTCGGAGATGCCTCTCACATGGTTGTAGAAAACATTGTCGAAATACGCCGCCTGCATCTCGGTCATGCCGTATAGATTAATCAGATGATCGGGGGGGATGCCAAGTATCTTTTCTCCAAGCCTCAAATACTCCTCTTTCGATATCTCTCTTCCCTTTCCCTTGTTGCCTCCGCCATCCATAGCTCGACTCCCTTCTGGAAGCTTGAATGAGATACCCTGCGCCTCGCAGTAGTCGAAAAAGTGAACATACCCGAAAGTTGCACCCACCATCACGCAAGGTTCGCCTGAGCGCTCCACTTGCCTCAGTTTTTCCGCAAGCCCGGCAAAATCGAATCCGGTAGGCTTGATGAAGAATTCAGGCTTTCCTTTCGAGTGCCTGTCCACACTTATCTTCAGTTGGCGCATTCCTATAGCCACACTGGGCATCTCGTCGGGATTAGGGCCGAGAACAATTGCATGAAGCTTCTCATCGGCAGATTTGTACAAACCCCTGTCGTTGATGCTTATGCCAACCTGGTCATATATCTTAAGCATAGGTTCGTTGAAACTGATCTTTGCACGCTTCTCCGGATTGGTTGTTCCGCTACTGGTCAAGAACAAAACCGTTTCTTCCGCTGGAAACGTGCGCAGCTCCACTTCCTTGAAGGCGGCAGCTGGTACCGCAGGGACATCCGTCCACTCGTTGATCATTTCGGGCCGTACCCCGCGTTTGTCGCAGTACTTTTGATAGACATGGTTAGCGTTGTACTGGTATTCAAAGAGCCTCATGGACAAATCGTTGAACACCTTCTCGCTCTCAGCGTCGGATTGTTCAGCTCCGTTTTTTATGAAATTTTCTATGTCTTTTGCAAGGGACTGGACGAATTCGGAGTTCGTTGTGTATTTCTCGCTCATTAAATCCTCCTTGATAACGCGTAAAACGTTATTATTAATTTTATCAAGCGCCCAACCCCGCATACGAAGCTGTACTCAAAACACCAACTGATTTATGAAAATTATCTTTTAGCCCTATTTTTGTATTTTAGAAGATTTCTTTTACGTGTCAAGTCTTTTTTTCGATTATTGTTAACTCGTAAAAAACACTTGACAAAGACCTAAAAAGTGTTACTATATTGTGTTTTCTAAATTCAGGTATGTGTGGGTAATACTGAGCGGATAAAACCAGTTCTAAAAATACAGGAGGGTTTATGAACATAAATCTTCAGGAGACTACTATGGCGAAAGAAAAGTTCAAACTCTGGTACGATGAAAAGGAAGGTGTACTTCGTGGAGAAATCTACGAAAGATTCGACGTGGAGTCCCTCGAGCGGTTCTATAACGAGGCTACCAAGTATACACCAGAACAGCAGCACTACGTCGTCGGTTGGTTATACGACGAGGCACAGAAAATGGTTGGCAAGGAAGAGCGAAAGATTGCCAAGGAAAAGGGTGATCTGGTGCATTTCAAGAAAATGGCACTCCTTGGCGCAAAGCCGGTTATTCGAATGGTTGCCCAAATAGTCATGTCCGCTCAAGGACGGGGTAAAGACTTCAAGTTCTTCGACAGCGAGGAAGAAGCCTTAGCCTGGATTAGAGAGCAAAAAGCGTTGGATAAGAAAGCTCTGGCAACACAAAGATAGTATAATCCTTTGTCTCATGAGGAGCAAAACATGCCTAAAGCGATAAAAGACCTGGAGGAAAGGCTTGCAAGGATGGAAGAGATTCTCTCTCAGGCGGCCTGCGGCGGATTCGATGTTGAGTTCGACTTTAATGAGGAGAATATCGACGCGCTGACCGGCGTTGAGACAGGGGTAAAAGTGCTTATAGCCGATATGGGCGAGACGATCACCGAAAGCCGCAAGCGCGCAGAGGAACTCGAGGAGAAGCTTGACCTCATCGAACAGCAGCGCAAGGCTATAGAGGAGCTCTCCACCCCCATCATAAAGATATGGGACCAGGTACTCGTACTGCCTCTGATTGGAACTTTGGACACAAGACGTTCGCAAAGGCTTACGGAATCTCTATTGACTGACATTGCGGCGACCCAGACAAGGGTGGCGATTCTGGACATCACGGGCGTGCCTACAGTTGACTCGGCTGTTGCAAACCACATATTAAAGACGGTTTCTGCCGTAAAGCTTCTTGGAGCCGACTGTGTTATAACGGGCATAAGACCGGACGTTGCCCAGACAATCGTACATCTTGGGGTGGATTTATCGGATGTCGAGACCCTGTCAAACCTGTCGGAAGGGCTCAAGTGGGCGTTCGAATACCTGAATCTCGAAATTAAC
>JAAYVC010000019.1 GCA_012517375.1 bacterium
TCGCGCCCAGGAATTTGGGATACCTGTTAGATGATGAATCGTTCAGCAGCGGCCAAAAGTGTCTAGACGCGGCCACTCTGGAAGCTACACTTTAGCATGGAAACGGAAAAGCCTAAAACCTTCCGAATTATCTTCTGGACTGCGCTCTGCACGGTTGTTGCGACGCTGCTCGCTGTCTGGCTTTTGACGATGGGTTGTTCCCCTAAACCCCAGGTTTTGTTTCATACCGACACCCTGGTAAAAGAAGTTCCGCTGCTGAAGATCGACACGGTGCTTAAATGGAAGGATCGGATTATATACAAGGAAGCGAAACCGGACACGATTGTTTTATACAAGGATACGATCAGACCGGACACTATCTGGGGACGGTGGCCGGAGACTATCATTAATCTGGAGAAGAGGGGAGCACGTTTGACCTTCTCCACGCTCATGCCTGCCGATACCTGGAACTCTACCGCACTTGTCAAGGACTACATTTACAATAACATCGGCAATAACTTTTCCATTGCAACCAAAGGGCATGGGTTTTTCGTAAAGACCGGTCATCCTTTCTGGACTAAATTCCACGCAGGACTTGCTATTGACGCAGGCTTTAAGCTCTGTGGCGATTCAACTATGCCTTTCGTCGATCCTCGCGTCAAGGCACGGATAGGTTGGGGGCCAGTGAGTGTAGGGCCGACGATTACGCTGCACGGTATCCAGGGGACGGTTGAAGTGGGATGGAGCTTCTGATGGCATCGGAGAATCTTGATTACGGATACGCGGAACGATTCGTGAAATTAGGGCTTTGGGGCAAATGGAACTATTCACCAGGCGCAATTAATATTTTATTCATTCAGGGCGCTACCCCCAGGCAAGAGGGCGCTATCCCAGAACGAATAAATTCAAACAATAATGAGCCGGATAAGTACAATGATACATGCGTACTCGCGCGCGTGAATCCTCAAACTAAACAAAAAGAGATATACGCCTCCATAGGAACGAGCGAGCCTGGAGAGTACTATACGACAGGGCCAGATGCGAATCCCCAGGGCGCCGCGCACATGTGCTGGGGCCAGCATGAAATGGAGCCCTTGCAACGCTCTAAAGACGGCAGACTCGCGCTTCAGGGCAAGGGGGGGAAAACCCGCTTCTGGAGAGATCGGAGGAATCAGGGTACGAGATACAGTCAAGATGTTGATGAGATTCCGAGGACGGATGCAATAGGTCAATGGTTCCACGCAATGGGAACCGGCGATACCATAGGGAAGTGGAGCGCTGGTTGTGTTGGCCCTTGTGGAGGCTACGAGGGAAAAGCCTGGCAGATATTCCTTGGCTGGTTGAAAGATCATGCTAAGGATACCCCGATTATCCTTACGCTCTGGGGGGTTGAGGATTTCTGTGAATTTTCTATAGCGGCAAGGCACGCCTACGGCCCTATCAGATTCGATCCGACCCTTCGCATGGGTGTTAGGGATATGAATGACTATGGACCTGTTCATCATTTACAGGAGTTGCTTAGAGATAGTCACCACAACCCGGGGGGAATCGACGGGGATTGGATGGGAAAAACGCAGAATGCATTTCTTGAATTTCAGGAAGCCAACGGACTTAAGCCGGATGGGATATGCGGCAGTAAGAGTTGGCAAAAACTCAAAATCCTTGTATATGGAGGATAGATGATACTACAATATCTAGCGGCTGCACATGAAGCCGCACGCCTGGGGTTAGAGCGGTGTAAAAGGGAAGGGATAAACGGAGATGTTAAAGCCTCTCTCGAACGTTCCCTTGCAAATATAGATTCTGCGGTAAAAGGTTTTTGTGAGTTTCAGGGCAATCAAGTAAAATTCGCTAAGGCTACGATGAAGTTTAATCTGCACACCTTAGCCGCAATGGACGTCAATATTGAAGAGGTTGTTAAAGAGATAACTAATTAGGAAATGAGGGTCAAGTGGATTTCTTGAACCTTGTGAAGGATGTCGGGATACCCCTTGCTCTTCTTATCGTTGCTGTAATCACTTTATGGAAAGTCTGGAGACTGGATAGCAAGGCTTTGCAGGCAAAGCTTGATGAAAAAGACAATCGCATTATCAAATTGTACGAACTTCTCGCCCGGCCCGTTTTGGAGAAGCTTGGAAACACAGCCATTGCGGAACTGGAGGCCCTCAATAAATCCATAGAAAAAACTGATCCAGGTTGCAAAAAATGAGAGACCGCTTTCCTCCTGAAATCAAGTTGGCCGCATACGATCTGTTCATGGATGAACTCCCGACGGATGAGATTGTCAAACGGCTCGGTGTTATAGCGAAAAAGAGATTCAAACGCGCGGGCCCGAAGCAGCGAACGATAGAAGAATGGCGTCGGGGGCCGGATTGGAAAGCAGAAAAGGCTCTTCGAATTCAAAAGCTGAAGGTTAAACGTGCAGAGGAATACGCAGATAAAGCGCATGATGCACTCGATGAACTCGTCGACATAAGTAATTCTGCCACAAACCAATTAAAAGAATGGATAAAACAAGGCGTCAAGCCTTCCCCCGCCGCACTCTATAATATTTTTTATCTCCTTAATCAAGAAAAAGCCCGAAGATTCAAAGGATTTGAGAAGCCTTTAGACCTGACTGATGTTTTGAAAGTAGCCCTCGCAGTATTCATTAAGCTTTGCAGTAAGAAGTTAGGGAAAGCTTTCGACGATGCCCTTGATGAACTCCTGGCCGATACCGCTAAGGAATTAGAGAAAGGCTCAGATGCCTCCTGAACAATCACTCATCCAGGAAGTTAAGAACCACTACCTTGTAAATATTAAAGAGCTGTTGGAGAAGAGGCAAAACTCCTCGCTCCGAAAGTACCAGGAAAATCCCCGTTCTTTTTTTGAAGAGAAGGGTGCCATCTTTTTCAAGGAAGCCGCCCGCTTATTTGATGATCTCTATTCTTTGCGTGTAAGAAAGGCTGTCGCTTTAGCTCCCCGAGGCGGAGGAAAAACCTTTGGGGCGGCCGCACTCGCCACTGCACTCTTCTTATTCAAGGATTTCGACGTAGGCATTATTGCCGGTTCAGAAACACAAGCTCTCACCCTGTATTCCTATATAACCGAATGGCTTGAGATGCCGGATGTGGAGCAGTTCGTAAGCATCGAAAAACTCACCGCGTCCTATCTGGTAAGTATTAAGGGCAATAGAATCGTCGCAAGAACCTCATCCACGAAGTCGATTCGCGGGCTTCACCTGGGACGCAATGTTCGTGGCGCATTGTTAATAATCGATGAGGAAGCAGAAGCCGAAGAAGATATCGTTCGTGCTGCCAGATATGTAGTCCGCACGGCAAATCCGCCATTGATTTTGCGTCAGTCTACCTATCATAGTTTGACCGGAACGTTCGCTGCCCTGGTAGAAAATCATGTTGCCCAGGGATACGAACTCTACAAATGGGACAGCTTCGATATCGCGCAGCCATGCCCTTATGAATGCGAAAAATGTCCTGTCCTCGAGTTTAGAAATAAATATTGTAAAGGAAAAGCTAAAACGTCCCATGGCTGGATATCAATAAACGAGATCATCGGGGAGTGGAAGGATTCTCCTCGTGAAGCGTTCGAGGTCGAATCTATGGGATTGCGTCCCGCATCCGCGGGGCTCGTAATCCAGCCTGCGGATATAGATCGCGCTGTAGATATTGGGAATCGGGGATATCCGAAAGAGTTCGATTATTCATGGTTTGCAATTGACTGGGGATTTGCCGGGATGACTCCTCTGATAACTCTTGGGATGGCTGGGAATAGGGTATTCATTAGACATACAGAACTATACTCGAGACACGGAGGCGATGAGATAATAGACAAGCTTAAGGAATTGCGTGAGCGTTACGGAATAAGGGAGGTCTTCGCAGATAGTTCTCACCCCTTTGAAAACGATAGGCTTCGTAACGCGGGGTTTGCTGTGTGGGGAGTAAAACAAGAAGCCGGTTCCACATTGGGGGTCGCGTTTAATTCTTTTAAGGAAGATGGGGTTTCTATATTGTCTTACCTTTTCGAAAAAGGCTTGATAGGGATTCCTGCGAGAGAGAATGTGTTGTTGAAACAACTACGCACATGGCGTAGAGATCAGGGGGGACATATTGTAAAGAAAGACGATCATTTCCCCGACGCTTTAATAGCAGGCATGATGAAATTGAAGATTGCGGGGATAGGTTTGGGCAGCAGAGGAGCGAAGATACAATCGTTCGGTCACCGCTTGTTCGCGGTGGGCGCGAGATTTGCGGGGGGAATAAAACGAGTTTTTAATCACTAAAAACTAAGAAGAAAGGAGGAAACGTGACCGCTCTTTCTTTAATTCATAGAGTAGGAGGAAAGGTAAGATTGACGAAATACCTTCTTCCATATTTCCCTGAGCACAAATGTTATGTCGAACCTTGTGTCGGAGGTGGCTCTTTGTTCTTTGCAAAAGAGCCTTCCAATGTTGAGGTGATTAACGATATCGATAGAGAACTCATCCGCTTATATAATGTGGTGAGATATCATCCAGATGAATTCAATGAACAGCTTTCCTGGGCATTGAGATCTCGCGTCAATTTTGAAGATCCGGAAGGAACTCTCCCCAATGTAACAGAAATCCACAAGGCAGTCAGATATTACTTAAAAATTATGCTAAGTTTCGGAAGTAGAGGACAATATTTTGGTTATTGGCGATCTTCACGGAAAGCCCCATTGGGAAGGGACTGGATTACACTGAGTCAACGTTTGCAGACATCTCATGTATTTATAGAGAATCTTGATTTCCGAAAAATCATTGAACAATACGATTCTGAAGATACGTTCTTTTACATCGACCCCCCGTATGAAGAAACGGCAATGCCATATACTGTTCGCTGGACAACTCAAGATACCCAGGATATGATTGCATTGCTCGAGAACTTAAGAGGAAAGTTTCTACTCTCTTGGGGAGGCCCCGTCAGCCTTGAATTTAAAAGAAAGGTCTGGAAAAAACAGATAGTGAGTGCTCAATCATTATCAAAGGCAAAAAAGGGAACCTCACGCCCGCCGGTTTTGGAATGGATAATAGCAAATTATCCCCTAATTCCAAACAAATTGGCCGGGAAAATGACAGTTTCCAGGGGAGGCAGCGGTGAATGAAGGGGTAAAGGGGCATAACAAAAAAGCCGCCAATCTGAGGCTTTGGACTTTATCCGGCTTTAAATTCTCCATAACAAACAAGCCATATGGATTGAAAAACCTACATCAAATTACATAATAATCGCAACCCCCCGGGGGTAGTTTTTACATAGCCGCCGACATATAATAAGCTGGTTTATTATTTGATTTTAATACATAAAAAGAATTGATCAGTTTACTCAGGAGGAGCGAATGACCTATTTGTCGAAACATTCCGA
>JAAYVC010000020.1 GCA_012517375.1 bacterium
CCCATACGTCCGCTTCGCTTTGCTCGCATCCGCACGGGAACCCTATGAGAACTCTAAACCTGACCTTGTTTCATTAATCCTGACTCTTTGCGGTGACATCTTTCTACAATCGGTCTGCCACCCTTGGTGGCTATTTGACCATCTTTTGTCCCACTTTTGACCAGCTTTTGACCCCTTTTTGTCCAGTTTTTGTCCATGATTCCTGACCTCTAAGAATTAAACCTGGCTTTGATTTTGAGCCCCTGAAACCCGTGCGTCGGCTTTACAGGTTGTTGTTACTTGCTGTTATTCTTCTTGAGTTCTTTTTCGTAAGCCTCATCTCTTAGTGAGTTATGGTAGTTGGGGTTCTCGAACGAGTAGCGGAAATCTGACGTGCCGTAGCAACCCTCGAGTATGCCAACAACGTCTTCAACAAAAACGAGCTCTTCGTCTGTCGGGATTACAAAGACTTTGACCCGCGAATCATCGGCAGATATGACAAATTCATGGTTGCGGCTTGTGGCTTCACGGTTTCGTTTCAAGTCGATTTTTACTCCAAGTTCTTCAAGCCCAGCACAGACTTCCTCGCGCATCTCCCAGCCTCGCTCGCCGACGCCTGCGGTAAAGACGATAGCATCGGTGTGGCCAAGAATTGCAAGATACGCACCTATGTACTTTTTGGCGCGGTGGCACTCAATCTTGAAGGCAAGCTCGGCCTGCTTGTCGCCCTGTTCCATCGCGGTGTGGATGTCGCGGCGGTCAACGTACTTCTCGCTAATGCCTAGGATGCCTGATTTCTTGTTAAGGATATCCACTACTTGTTTTGCTGTAAGTCCTTCTTTATTAGCTATATAATCAACAATAGCAGGGTCAAGATCGCCCGACCGGGTTCCCATTACGAGTCCTTCAAGGGGCGTGAAACCCATTGAATGGTCAAAGCTCTTGCCCTGTTTGATAGCGGTAAAGCTGACACCATTTCCGATATGACAAGTAACAAGATTCACATCTTCAGGTTTCTTTCCCAGCATAACAGACGCTCTTTTTGAGACATACAAATGCGAGGTGCCGTGGAATCCATAGCGCCGAACCTTATAATCTCGATACCAGGCATAAGGCACTGCATATATGTAAGATTCAGCCGGCATAGTCTGGTGGAAACTCGTATCCATAACTGCAATGTGAGGGATATTCGGCAGATGATGCATTGCCGCCTCTATGCCCAGAATATTCGGCGGGTTATGCAGAGGTGCGAGGTCTGCAATCTCGCGAAATGTAGCAAGCACCTCTGGCGTGATTCGGACTGATGAGGCAAAACGTTCGCCTCCGTGAACTACGCGGTGACCGCAGGCCTCGATTTCCTCAAGAGACTGAATTACACCCGTGTTGGGGTTAGTAAGTGTTTCAATCACGAAGCCTATGGCTTCCTTGTGAGTCGGGCACTCCCTCGATTCTTCGTAGGTGTCCTTGCCTGGAACCTGGTGCTTGATGAAGGAACCTGCAAGACCTACCCTTTCTATGAGTCCTGAAGCTAAAGGTCTTCGTTCGCCCCATTTGTAAAGCATGTATTTAACGGACGAAGATCCGCAGTTTAATACAAGGATCCGCATTTGTGATATCTCTCCTTTTCGTTAAATCCAAATACCTGCTGCTTGTGAAACTTGTTATATTCGCACCCCTCCGAAATGTCTGTCAAAGAATTACTGTTTTATGTCTAGCGGCATGGCAGTTTATGTTAATAGCCACCGGCATGGATGCAATGTGGCAAGGATGAGTCTCAATCATCACCGCAAGAGCCGTAACGCGGCCTCCGAGACCCATAGGTCCTACGCCTGTTTTGTTTATGGCATCAAGAATCTCCTGCTCGGCATCCGCATATCTCTTGTTGGGATTATGCGAACCAATATCTCTAAGCAGCGCTTTTTTAGCGAGATATGCTACGTGTTCAAAATTTCCGCCTATGCCTATTCCCACAATGACAGGAGGGCAGGGATTGCCGCCGGCTTGGTGAACCCAGTCAACTACGAATTTCTTTATGCCTTCAAGTCCTTCGGCGGGCTTCATCATCTTGACCGTGCTCATGTTTTCTGAGCCGCCGCCCTTGGGCGCTATCGTAAGCTTAATCTTATCGCCTGGTACGAGATCGAGATGAATGATTGCAGGGGTGTTATCCTTGGTGTTTACCCTTGCGCCTGCAGGATCATCCACTATCGACTTTCTAAGATATCCATCCGTATAACCTCTTCTGACTCCTTCGTTTATGGCATCCGTAAAATTCCCGCCGACAAGACATACGTCCTGGCCTAGCTCTACGAAAAGGACCGCGACCCCGGTGTCCTGGCAGATCGGCAGCTTCTCCTTGCAAGCTATATCTATATTTTCCGTGATTTGTGCGAGTATCTCTCTGCCTACGGGAGATTCCTCACTCTTAGCCGCATCAAGCAAATAACGCTTTACATCCTCGGGCAACACCGTATTGGCCTCAATGCAAAGCTGCCTAACTGGTTCAATTATGTCGGATACGTTAAATTCGCGCACCATGCCTCCTTGATTTGCTCAAGGGATAAATCATTTTATAATACTACGCCTTGCCAAAAAAATGTCAAGAAAAATGCACTCCGATCGAAGTCAGGATTGAAGAAATCAAGCCCAGAATTATGGTCAAAAGCTGGTCAAAAGATGGTCAGAAGATGGACAAAAGATGGTCAAATAGCCACCAAGGGATGGCAGACCGATTGTAGAAAGATGTCACCGCAAAGAGTCAGGATTAATGAAACAAGGTCAGGTTTAGAGTTTCATTTAAGGTGTCTCCGTAATGAGTTAGGCTTCGAGAAACAGGATGATGTTAAAAAGCCAAAAAAAGCGGAGCGCTATTGCGCTCCGCTTCACTTTATAGATCATCAGCCTATTCTTCAAGAATCTGATCTAGCATTGCACGAGGTATTTGAATGTCATAGGCGCCTGAATCGGAACAAATGAGGTCGCCGTTAATGTCCTCTTCAGTTTTAAAATAGTAGAAGTTGTCATCTTCTCCATTATAACCAACCATTTCATCAGGTTTGATAATTCTTGTCCCGACACGAAACAGGCAGCGAATACCACCTGTGCCATCGCATATGCAGTAAACATGAAGACCTTTGTGGCCCTTTACGACTTTGAGCTTTTCAACCGGTTCGCCAGCCGAAAATATGATTACTAAGCCTAGGAGCATCATAAGCCCAAAAGCTTTTTTCATTTTTCCTCCTTCTCTATTAAGTAGAGCTTTGACAATAGTGTTATCAAGAAACTCTGTCTCGCTCACTTAGTATGCCTTGTTATTGCGCATTGCTCAAGAAACTCCGTAAAACTAATTCCGTCACCTCCTTTCTGCTCATCGTAGCCGGGTGCCCACGAGTAACCTGCAATTAAAGTCTTTCCACCTTCGTTCAATGCTATTGCGGCAGGCGGTTCACCCAGATCCGTCAGTGCCAATGTTGAGTCAGGTATTGACACACACCGATTTACAAGAATCTGACTGGAGGGGATATTTCCATATAAAAAATCAAGATCAGGGGGCGCTGGGTAGCATATTACGCATGTTAAAGTCCAATCATTCAATGGCTTCAAACAACTTGCGAGGGTGTCAAGAAGAATGAGTCCTAAAGGATCACTTGGAGCGAGAAAAACAAACATATTCTTTCGCGCTCCGTCGCAGAACTGAAAAATACTATCAGGTGAGAGTGCGTAATTGCAGACAACCCTCACCGTTTTTCCATCTTCAGTATGAATAGTATCCACTTTATGGAGCTTATCAGGTGAACATTGGACGTGCGCATACGAATCTCCTGTCCCGCAACAACCGCTTTCACCAGAACAATCGCTTTCAGATTCCACATCAATCGCTTTTCGAATGTCTTCAACCTGATTTAAGGTAACTTTTCCATACGCTCTTTTTTCTTCAAAACGATAGACTGATATGATTGCATTGTTTGCAGTCAGTGAATCTGCAAAAAAAAGTTTTCCGTTTGATGCTCCTATAATCGGACCTGGGGCTTCAATCCGCTCGACGAATTTTTTGCTTTCCAGGTCATAGATGTCGATATAGTAAGGTTTTCCGTAAACCCTTCGGGGAACAATCAATAGAGTGTCACCAAGTACGGCGATACCATGTTCGTCAGTATAATCCCAGCTTTTAGCCCACTTGGTTATAGCTTGGATGCTTTGCCGTCTTACATCCTTCGGGAATGGACGGACTTTTTCGAATCCTGTATAACCCGAAGGCAAATCTCTGATGACTTTTTCTAACATACCGCTCTTGTTGAGAAGAAAGACTTCTGGCCCCATACTGACAATCGCAAAACCGCCTTTGTAAGAAGCAACACTTGAAGAAACAAACAAGCCAGC
>JAAYVC010000021.1 GCA_012517375.1 bacterium
GCCGCGTCCTAACGCCTTCGGCGTTTCTCCTCGCAATGACGTTGGAGTTCGTGACGCTTTTCATCAAACGGGACTCCATTTCTCGAATCCTGACTAACCACGCCAGGGAATTTGTCCAGCTTCTGACCAGCTTTCCCACCCCAAGAAATCGCTTCGCAATTTCTCAGGGACCCCGGGTCTGGAATCGATTCTGCCGAAGCTGTAGGCTTCCAGCCGCTACTTTGGGGGAGTATTTGACCATGATTCCTGACCGCAAAGAGTTAAATCTGACTAGGTTCGGGGTCCCCAACGGGGTGCGCGGCAACCTGTTGGGGTGTATGATTCTTGATCCATACCTTTAATCCTGACTCTGATTTCGGGGGTGCGCTCACCTTGACATAAGGGCACGCATCCCTATCATACGCCAATGAAGCCGAAAGTCTTCTTTCTTCCTGAAAAGGACAGGGGTGCGCTCCTGAAGCGCTTACCGCTCCTGCTTGCGCAACTTATTAACGAGGACTTCAAATCCAGCGCTTTCTGCGGCATAAAGGTTCATGTCGGCGAACGCGGGAATGTTACTTTCGTGCCTTCGGAGTTTGCAAAAGCGGGCGTCGAGTTCCTCAAAAAGAAGAAGGCAAGGCCTTTCCTTTTCGAAACAAACACGCTGTATCACGGCCAGCGCGGCAACGCCATCGATCATCTTAAGTTGGCAGCGGAGCATGGTTTCTCGCTGGAAGGAACAGGCGCACCACTCCTCGTTGCGGACGGAATCCGAGGCGAGGCTGCGGCACGCGTTCCTGCAAAGTCCGGAAAACACATAAGAAACGCTCAGCTTGCTTCGCTTGTTCCTGATATCCCTTGCGTTGTCGGCTTTTCTCACTTCAAGGGTCACATGCTTTCGGGATTCGGTGGTTCGATAAAAAACTTTTCAATGGGATGCGCCGCGCGCGGGGGCAAGCTCGAGATGCACAGCCTTTCAAAGCCCAAGATTGACATCTCGAAATGCACGCGATGCGGGGAATGCCAGCGCCGCTGTCCTGCGGAAGCCATCGTAAAAAAAACTGAAGACTTTGTAATCGTTCAGAAAAAATGCACCGGCTGCGCAGGATGCATAGGGGTCTGCCCGGTAAAGGCGGTTAAATTCAAGTGGAATGAAGCTTCGGAGTCGGCATCTGAAAAGATGGCCGAATATGCGCTTGCCGCACTTTCAGGCAAGGATGCTTTTTTCGTGAATTTCCTCATAAGCATCTCGCCTGAATGCGATTGCTGGGGCGAACGAATGAAGCTTATCCATGAGGATATAGGTGCGCTTGCCTCACGCGATCCGGTTGCGCTTGACCAGGCATGCTTCGATATGGTTGCGGATGAAATTCGTAAAGCACACAGGGACGTTGACCCTGAGGTTCAGCTCGCTCATGCTGAGCATATAGGTTTAGGAAAAAGAAATTACAAACTGGAGGAGTTGTGATAGATCCTCGTAAGATAATTTTTTCAGCCGTAATTGGTTTTACTATGGCCTTTCTGGTTCTCATTATTGAGATTGTTGCAGGCGGCAATCCCCTGGATATCCTGGATACGCCGATGCATGACGCCCTTGAAAGGGCTGCTCTTAAAAAGAACAACGACATTGTTCTGGTTGACCTCGACGAGGAAAGCGTCGGATATTTAGGCGACAAAGTCACGTGGCTGGGTCTCTGGCTGCCTTCAATAATCGAACACACAAGATCAGCAAAGGCGGTAGGTGTGACTTTGCCGTGTTTCTTCGAACATTCCGTTCCGCTTGAAGGACAGGAAAAACTGAAATCCGAAAGAGCCGATACGCTTGCAAAAGGACTCAGGCTTCCTCCGGCAAAAGTAACCGAAACGGTAGACAGTTTATTCAACTATGTAAACTGGGATAAGGATGTAGAAAATGCAATAAGCTCGAACTCGAATGTATATCTCGGATTCAGAATGCTTGATGAAGTGCTGGGAAATGAAATACTTCCCTTTTCCGAGCAGATTGCCAAACGTAACAGGGATTCCCTCATCTCAAAGACGCGAATTCTTAACAAAGCAGATTATTTATCTTTCTCCTACAAGTGGGTTATATCATCACGAGGCATAGGCTTTCTTGATGTGCTTTACGACAAGAGAGGAGTTGTAAGAGAGATCCCTTTAATAGCTTTGTGCAAAGGTGAGTTCTATACCCCGTTGCCTCTTTCGATGCTCCAGGGTCTTGAAGGCCGAAAGGATATAGACCTTCCCAGGAGTAGAATATTGAAACTCGGCAACGAAGAGTATACTCTCAGTGAAGGATACGGTTTCAGGATTCACTTTACCTCAAACCTTGCTGATTTTAAAAGTATTTCTGTCAAATCAATACTCTCAAATGAAGTAAACCCAGACACATTCAAGGATAAAATTGTTTTTATCGGTTCGTCGTTCGATCCTTATTCCATGCCTGTTAATACCCCGGTTGACGCAAGAATGCCAAGAATGGTGCTCGAAGCCAACCTTTTGTCTAACCTCATAAACAGGGAACAGGCAGTACCTCCCGGCATCGTCGCGACTTTCATCGTTACAATCGTCTTAGCCGGGCTTGGCGCATTCGCCGTGATGCTGCAATGGAGAAAGTTCACACTCCCCGCCTTCGGTTTGCTGCTGATTGTTTTTTACCTTGTTGTCGCGAGTACGGCAAGAAACGGAACCAGAATCGACTTCTTTGTTCCGCTTTTCTCATCACTCATTGCAATAGGAGCAGGTTACGTTGTCTACTATCAAATCGAGGGCCGCCAACGCAACTACATCAAGCAGATGGTCGCTCAGTTCTTTCCCAAGGAAAACGAGAAGGAGCTTGTAGAAAGGTTCATGAATCTGCCTTACTTGAAGATAAACAAAGAATCGGTTGTAATGGCTGTTTATCTTGATTTCATAAAGAAAGAAAAAAGCTTGCAGGAAGCCCTGAAAAGTTTCGAGGAGTTCCGGAAACAGGTTCTTGCCATTTGCCGTTCGAAAGGCGGACTCAGAATGTCCTTTGAAGGAAACTCAAGCATATTCCTCTTTTCCGGAAAGGAAGGATATACAAAAGCCTGTCAGGCGAGTCTTGAGATACGACGTTTCTTCACAAACTTCAACGCCAAGTATGTAACAGAAGCTGTAGGTGAGTTTAATCTTGGTATAGGTCTTGCCTCAGGCGAGACTCTTTTGAGCACGCTTGGTTCTGTTCCCCTTGTAGACCTTGCTGTTTTCGGTCAGCCTGTTCTGCTTGCGCGCGAACTAGCGCTTCTCAACTTTGAACTCAAGACAAAGGTTCTTCTTGAGGGAGGTCTTAAGGACTACGTGCCTGCGGACTCAAAGCTGAGAGAACTCGGTGAACTCGAGATAATCGGCGAAAAGCACCTGGTTTACGAGTACCTGCGTTGAGTCCCTACAAGGTTTCTCTGTCCGTTTACGAGGGTCCTGTTGACCTCCTCCTGTACTTTGTGCAGCGCGACAAGCTGGATGTCCTGGATGTTCCGGTAGCGAGTCTTGCTGACGAATTCATAAAATACGTCGAAACAATGGGCGCTGATATCCAGGAACTTGCGGAGTTTCTCTTGATGGCTGCAATACTCTTGCGCTGGAAGATGAGGGTTCTTTTACGCGACAGCATCGAAAAGGACTCGGAAACGATTGAGGAACCCGTCACGCTGTCGCGGATTCTCGAGGAGTTCAACCGCTACAGAGAAACCGCAGGATTCCTTGAGGTTCGAAGAGAAGAGAATCTTCGCTACTATCCTAGAGGAAGCGAAGAAAGAGTTGAGTCGCCTGGGGTTCTTTCAGAACTGCTAAACTCTTTCAGCGCCATGCTGGAAAGGGAGAAACCGCGTCAGCCGCTTCTGCTGTCGCGCGACGACTGGACTATAGAAGAAGCCACAGACTGGCTTAGAGATACTCTTTCCAGGAGACCTGCATTCAAATTCTTCGAGATGATGCGGGAGCGGCGATCGAGCGTCTTCGATATGCTGGTTCTATTCCTTGCGGTACTCGAACAGACAAGGCTCCGAAGGGTGCGAGTGACTCAACCTCAACCCTATGAGGATTTTGAAGTGGAATCTATCGTGCACAGCGTCAATAGCGGGCGAACGTAAAAAATTCTCTAGTTAACCTTAGAATCCGGATTCCTTTTCCTGTTAATTTCGAGATTCAGGTATTCGAACGCCCACTTGAGGCCTTCCGACAGGTTTGACAGGGTCTCGACATCCGATAAATCCACCCCAAGATGTACGATTGTCTGGGCAACGTCCGGTCTTATGCCCGTTATAACACAGTCGGCTCCCAGAAGCTTTACGGCAGAAACCGTCTTTAATATGTGGTTTGCAACAGCCGAGTCAACTGTAGGCACGCCCGTGATGTCCAGAATTGCCACCCTTGTCTGGGTCGCCGCAATGTCAGTCAATAGAGATTCCGTAAGC
>JAAYVC010000022.1 GCA_012517375.1 bacterium
CTTTTTTGTCATTGCGAGGCTTCCTCGGGAAGACGAAGCAATCTGTCGCCAACACTTGCGGAATGATGATGTAAGATTATACTGAGACCGATGTCCTATTACGTCTACATCATGATCAATCCCACCAACAAGGTTATCTATACAGGGGTAACAAACGACCTCATCCGCAGGGTGTACGAGCACCGAAATAAGCTTGTTTCCGGTTTTACCAGGAAATACAACATTGTAAAACTTGTCTACTATGAGATATTCCCAGACCCTCAAGGTGCGATTGCAAGGGAGAAGGCGCTCAAGGGCAGTTCACGAAGTCGCAAGATAAAGCTGATAGAGGGCATGAATCCATTATGGCGTGATTTGTGGGAGGAAATAACACAATAGCCATTGCGAGGACCCAAAGGAACATTCACTTCGTGAATAGATTGCTTCGGTCATCTTCGATGACACTCGCAAAGACATTTCTTTTTTGTTCGTGTTATAAAAAACGTGCGCTGTCATTGAGAGACGTACTCGGGACGGCGAAGCAATCTCATCTGGGTAGCTCGGAAAGCTACTATGTTGGTTGACTAAAAGTTGGTCGCTATGTGATTATTTCTTTTGAGAAGAAAATCGACCGTATTTAGGAACCAGCCCTGCTTCTTCTGGAGTCCGATTAGATTTCGCCGAATTGCAGCTTTGACATGCTGTAACGAGATTCTCAAAATCGTTGTTGCCTGGAACCATGTGATCTATGCTGCCAGCATTTTGTCTGTTTGGCGATTCAGAAGCGCTGAGCTCATAGTCAGGTATTATCGTAACACCACAGTAAACGCATTCGTAGTTGTCATGCTTGTAGATGCGTCTGCGCACGCCTTGAGCGATATCCTTCTTCTGAGTTATTGGTCTACCACCTTTGCCGATTTTCAGTTTTTTTTCTTTTTCTCTTTCCTTCCTTTCTAATGCCAACGCTTGTTCATAAACCTTTGAAGCCTCTTCCAAAAAGCCTTGTTTAATAAGATCTAGCTGCGCCGGCTTATCTATAAGCTTAAGTGCTTTATATGGTTCAATAGCTTCATGTACGAAAAGATCGCTTTTTAGTAACTTTTCAGGTGATGCGTAAGCTTCTTTGTAAGCTTCTATTTGCAATGGCGCAAGGAATTCTTCGAAAAGAACCTTGATTTTTGATGACTCTGTCTGTAATGATTTCCAAAGATATTGAGTTAATTCTGATAGAGGTCTGGAAATATGCCCTGCAAAAGGTGCACCGAACATTATGCTTATAAAGTCATCCCACTTGCGTATCGTTTCTTCAAACTTCTCGTAAGTTAATCTGAGTTCCTGGCTATAGAATTTCTCTTGTGCCATGGAATTAATATACCACTTTTTTATCCTTTCGTGTCAAGGCTGGAAGCATCTTGTGATTTATAGATAAGGAGCATTTACTTCGTGAATAGATAGTTCCGCAAGCGTCACCTTTCAGAGCTTCGGATGCTCGAAGCAACCTCGCAAAGATAATTGCTAAATTCCCCCTCCTTGATGGAGGGGGGTAGGGGGCGGCGAAACCCATTATATGGCCGATCTTTTGTGCTTTTAAGCTCCACCTTGCCCCTAACCTCTTCCCGTCAAGGGAAGGGGACCCATAACACCCATTCTTTTTGTTTCACAGATGTGTTTAACCTTCTTTATAGTCAACTTGCTTGACAATTAACCGAGCGTACCTACAATAACCTCTATGAGAGATATAACATGGAGGTTCCCAAATGGGTAAGTTCACCTTTGTCCCCGT
Source organism: bacterium (assembly GCA_012517375.1). NCBI lineage: Bacteria > bacterium. Next base: position 1,763 of record JAAYVC010000022.1, read on the forward strand.
ATGGATTATTCAGGACGTTATCATCTACGTGCTTGCCGTCATCATGCTCGTGTTCATCGTCAAGCGCGAGAAGCATCCGGCGTCCACAATCCTCGAATTCGTATGCTTCGTCTTATTGAACGCGGCTGTGTTCGAGAACTTCGCCACGCTGCAAGGCATGTACGGCTACGGCCGTTCCTTGATAATGATATTCAACGTGCCCGCATCCGTTCCCGTAATGGAATACATCGTCGTCTACACCGCTCTGCGGCTGGCTGATTCAATGAAGATTCCCACATGGACCAAGCCCATCTTCGTGGGTGTGTTCGGCATGCTCACAGACTTCTCGCTCGACCCTTTAGCGGTCAGCCAGCGTTTCCAAACACTCGAGGGCACGATAGGCCGCTGGACCTGGTTTCCGGGCGCTGCAGACATCCAGGTTTTCAACATCCCCGTATACAACTTCACGGGCTGGGTGCTCCTCTGCGGATACGCGGCGGCGATGTTACTCCTCGGCAGGTGGTGGTTCAAGAAGTCCGGCTACAAGAACGCGGTCGGCATGGCGTACCCGCCTTTGGCCATGATAGCGGCGCTTGGCGTGCTCATGAGCCCTCTCTCCAACTTCCTCCTGTGGCTCGAACCCATCTTCAAGGGGAGAGGGGGGTACTCCGAGGTCATTATGATTTCGGCGTTCGCGCTGGGGTTCGTTCTCATCCTCGCCCTGGCATGGCGCGGCAGGATGACTCGGAAGCTCTCTTGGAACCAGGACTACATCATCCCAGTGACGTTCACTTTTTTCCACACGTCCAACATTTGTTTCACCGTCATCGGCGGCTACTGGCACATCCTTTCGCTCACACTGCCTGTGGCGGTTGTGCATCTGGCGATAGTCTTTTTCATCTTCATACGCGGTCTGAAATCATACTCTCCGAAGAGTTCTACACCTCGACCATTATAGAATAATATTGACACATCCCGTACCCGGGATAAACTTGTTAGTATGGGTTTCCTCAAGTGCTGGCTTACAAGTTACTTCAATCCAGGCAGGGCGTTCGAAAATCTCAAGGATAAGCCCATCTATTGGGGAATTTCAGGAGTTCTTGCTTGCTGGATAGGTCGCTCCGTCCTTATAATCTTCCCCCTTTATCTCCTCGGATACGAACCATTGACCGAATCGTGGCTGGCGTTCCTTCCTACCGAGCACTACTACCTTGCCGAGATATTCTTCCTTCCCGTCCTTGGACTCCTGCAGTGGCTTACCGCGGGCTCGTTTATGTACCTTTTGCTGAGATTCGTGAAGGGCATCCGCGATTTCGACACTGTACTCAACTACACAGGCATGGCCGCACTCATCGTTTTTCCCGCAGGGCTTTTACTCGACTGGGTAACAATCCTTTCGGGAGGCTGGAATCTTATGGTGCTCGCAATAACACATTCGTTTCTTGCGCTGTACGGCATATTTCTTGGTTCGGTTGCCCTAAGCCGCATCTTCAAGCTTCGCTTATGGCTGGCACTCGGATTTACGATACTCGTGACGCCTTTAGAAATCCTATGGGGAGCGATATTCTCTAGATAGGTACATAAACCTGTTGACAAGCCACGCTTTAGCCGTAATCTCAGTCGGTAGCAGGATACAAAGGAGGCAGCGTGCCCGATTTATTAGAAATCACGCGTGATTATCACAAAATCGTGAGTAAAAGACTCGAAGCGAGCGGATTATCGCCGGAGCAGCTTGCGGTTCACAAGCGAACTCTCGAACTTGCCGCATCCGTAAAAGATGTAGGCGACCTCGAGGCAAAAAAGGAAGCGGAGGACCTCACCTTCAAGCTCGCGCAGTCCATATCCATAGACAACTGGAATGCTAAGGCCAAGGCGGCCTTAGAGTCCGGCGAGTGGCTCGCAAGGGATGTGTTCGATGAAACATGCAAAGAAGCCAAAGCCTCGTCCAACCACGCGTCGCTCGCCAAATCGGTCGATGAGGCGAGCGCCAAAGGCGCAGAGAAACTCGCAATCCAGGAATACGTAAAGAGCTCGTTCCTCTCCGCATTATACGCTATCTTTGCTTACCGCATCACTCATCCCGCCAACGCCGAAGAACGCAAGAGGCAGAAGGCGAATCTCGACATTTACTCCTCGGAGATAAAAAAGAAAGGCGCAAACTTCGAGCAGCTTCTCAAGGATACTTACTTCAAAAGCTTTGCTCCGCTATCCGGCGAGCAGTGGCAAGAGGTTGAAAAGGTCTGCAAATCCATGCAATCCGCTGAGACCGACAAGCAAGCTCAGACATCTCTCGCAGAGGACGTCAAGAAGGCAACCGAGGCGCTCAAGGGCAAGTCGAAGGAACTCAAGGAGCTCCAGGTCTACATAGAATCGACTGGCACGCGAGAAGCATACCTCGGTATTTCCCCTAAGGTTGAACCGGGGCCGTATACATTCGAAAAGATATGGGAAGGGAGCAGAGATGAATGAGCAGGTTCGCCAGATGGTAGCGGGATTTGCGCTCGCGTACGAAACGTACAAGGGCATGCTGTCCGCAGAAGAGTTCCGCCCGCTCGAGTCGGTCTACAAAGAGATGATGACAATTGCCGAGGCCGCTTCCGATTTCATGGCTTTCAACGACGCTGCCACGAAGGCCGATATCTTCACGCGCCTGTCTGCAGAACTCGGAAAGGCTCAGGCTCTCATCGACTCCAAACCCAAATCCGAACGCAGGACGCTATCCGCCGATGGATTCATCGCTCAATACCGCATTCTATACGAGCAGGCGCAGTCGACGCCGCACGCATACCGCACGCGCGAGGTTTACGAAAAGCTGCTTGCGCTCGGAGAAGGCGCGCAAACGCCTCTCGATGTTGTCGCAAAGGCAGAAAGGGATAACCTCTTTCACAAGATAGGCGCGATGGGTGTCTTCGACACCTACAAGCTCGACTACGACAAGACCGATCCGAATGAAACCATACTCAGAGATTTCCGCAAGGACGTTATAAGAATCGCAGAAGAATCCAATACCGCAGATGAGCTTACGTACAAGGTCGACAAGCGTATGTACGAGTCGCAGAAAGAGATAGCGCACGATAATTTCATCACCCAGATGATTGCCAACCTGGTGGACTCGTTCCTGAATCTCGAACTCTCCAAGGCAGCCGTAAGGATAGGAAAGAACGAGTACATCGTGGCCGTTGCGATTTACCGCGAGGAGGCTCGTGAGGCATACCGAATCCTTAAGGACGAGTTCGGATTGGACTGGGATAAATTCATCTCCACCGAACGCTACAGGAAGCGGTTTCTTATGCAGTCGGCAGTCCTTGCGGAAACCGTCCGCGTTTTTCAGGCGATGGCGCCGGAGAATCTCGAATGGATGCGTGAAACGCTCTTCGAAGAGATACTCTCCCCGCTCTCCCTTGCAGATATCATCCTGCGCAAGCCGGCAAAAGTCTTTCATCCGCTTGCCATGGAGGAACATTCTAGAAAACACGGCATAGACGCAAAGCTGAAGTCCAGAGCGCAGGAGCTCCTCAAGGATTTCTACTGGGCGAAATGAATCGCTCGAAACCTTTTATCTGAAACTTGCGTCGTCAATTATGAATCTTAAAGGAGAAGTGCATGAAATTTTTAATCAATTGGATAGTAGCAGTTTTCGCGGTACTGGCTCTCGGGTGCAGCGGCGTGTCACAGGCAGGGATAAGGATAGACAATCCCGACGACAAGGAAGTCAAATTTGCGGGCTACTACGAAAGCAACTCAGGCAGAAACGAAATAGACGGAGTCACGAGGGCCACTTACAAGGTTCAGGTCTCCGACACCGGCGATTTTATTAGGATTGCTCTGGTCAAGGCGGACGCCACCGACACCGTGAATGAGCTTCGAGTCAAGCTTTTTTACGCCGGTCGCCGGGGTATAGCCACAGTCACTGAACCGGGCGACAGCGCCGTAATAGAATACGAAGTCAGGTTCTGACAGGATATAGCATTTTTGCATCTGCCGAAAGTGCCCAATATAAATAGCTTTCCCTATTGACAAAACCCTCCATATTCATATCCTTGAAGCGCTTTTTCAAGGAGGATGAATGAAATATCACATTCTAGCAATTGTTCTTTCTTTCTTTACCGCTTCGTCTCCTTCCGAGGTAGATGAGAACGCCTTGCGAAGGGAGATAACCTACATTGAACGCGCGGCGGATGAACTTGCCAGGCTCAATATCGACGTAGCAGACAGGCTTCAGAGGCGCAGGATCGCCTCAAAAATCGACGCCATATACGAAGCCACGGAAAGGATTCGGCTTCTTCTCGATCAGGATACGGTTCCGAAATCCATAAGGGACGATGATCTCATTAGCTTCATTGAATCCCTGGGGAAAGCGAGTTTTGGTGACACTAAGGTCGACATGGTCAAGGAGTTTGCCGGTTCCAACTGGTTCACGGTTTCGCAGGTAGGGCTTATTTGCGAGGAGATACCTTTCGGTGAAAACAAGGTTGAGGCTATTCTTGCCCTTTACCCGCACATCGTAGATAAGGAGAACGGCTACAAACTATACGAATTCGTGACCTTCTCCGATGACCGCGAACGGCTGAAGAAAGGACTCGAGGAACTCAAGGGAAACTAGATACCCTATGCGCATCGCGGTCATCCTTAGCCTTTTTTTTCAAGGCCGTTTTGATCCCCTTAGCCTTCATCTTCCAAGAAACGATGCAGATTATCTCTCGAAAAGGGTCGCAGCTATAGAGGACACTTCGGGCCGGTTCCTCGGTTCGGGGTTCTTCGTCTCGCTCGACGAGCGGCCCCGCTGGGTATACCTTGCTACCAACTTTCATGTTGCCGGCCGGAGCGGACGAGTGATCGCTTTCGTGAACGGACACTCATATACTGTAAGACCTTTCGTAAAGGACAGCATCGCAGACATCGTTCTCATGACAATAGATGTACGCCAAAGGAATGCATCGGATTCCTTTGGGGATCCCGACTCGCCGGCCTCAGAGACCCCTCCTCCCTCCTTTTCGTTGCCGGCAACCGTGCAACGCTCACGTTTCATACTCGACCGTTCCCTGCTCTGGCCCGGAATGTTTACGGTGCTTTCCGGCTACCCGTTCGGCGCCGGACTCGATTACCCATATTCGCCTTCTCTTTCGTTCGGACGCATCTCACGCATGGACGGCCAGGACTCAATGATCCGCATCGAGGGGATTCTGGACCTTGGCTCGAGCGGCTCGCCCGTTTTCACATGGGTATCCTCCGACGCAGGAGAGAGAGTGCGGCTTCTTGGCATGGCTCGCAGCTTCCAGGTTGCCAGATGCCTTTCAAGCCAGGCTGGCGATACGCTCGTTGTTCAATCCGGTCTCTACGAGATAGTGCCGGCGTGGCTTATATATAAGGTTCTCTTAAAGGCGGATTCTACAGTAATGGCTTTCATCTCTAAAAGAAACGAAGAGGAGCAGTAATGCCTTCTAAACCTTCAAAAAAGAAACTTTGCGACCACTGGGGTGAAGATGCATGCACGATAGAGGGCCTGGTGCTCGAGCGTCTGGGCGATTTTTACAGGGTTCGCGGCAAAGCGACAAACGCCATGGAATGCACTCTTCCGCACCTCCGGCTCAAGCTAACGATTTACAACTCCAAGGGAGCGAGCATCGTGGAGGATGTATTTCACATCACTAACCGCAAACTCGCTCCTCATGAGTCGTCGGAATTCAAGATAGAAGGCGAGTGGATAAGGGGAATGAACAGGGCAAAAATAACTTTGCATGCCTATCCTGTGGAGAAACGATATGAGCATATTTGAATCGAAGCCAAGATTTCGCGAGATAAACACCTGGCAGGACGAATTGAGGCTTGGTTCAAAGAGAGCGGTTCTTCAGCGGGGCGATATACTATTCATCGGCGGAGAGAACGTCACAGATATAACAGGCGTTTTCGGAACCGCGGTGACGCTCGTCACGAACAGCCCTTACTACCACATGGCAATCTACGACCACGCAGGCCGGTTCGTTCACGCAGGGTGGCCCAAGGTAGAAAGCCGGGACCTCCGCATCTTCTACCTCAAAAAAAGCAATGGGATACTCACCTGGGGCCGGCCGAGGCACAGAGACGGCAGACCTGTAACAGAGGAGGAGGCGTCAAAGGTCATAGCGTTCGCAGAGGAGCAGATTGGCAGACCCTACGACATAATGGCGAACCTTTCCTTTCTTTTCCGCGTGGACGGTCTTCCCGAAGTGCCTCCCTTTGTCCGCAAGATGTTCCAGGACCGCAACTGGCTCGAGGATAACAAGAAATGGCACTGCTCCGAGCTCGTAGGCGCTTCATGGTTCAAGGCCGCAGGAGTCATCTTTGTTGAAGATATGGACAGCAAGAGCTATCTTTCTCCCGCAGACATCTACGACTCGCTTTATCAGGACGTGGTCTGCACCCTCAAGCTCCGGGACGGCCGCTTCAAGCTCCTGACAAAATAGCCCGTAACACCCGTAACACACCATCCCGTCGATCACCGAAGAATACGAAGCATTGGCTTTTATCGTCGCCATTGCATGTCTTTGGGGATCCCCACCCGTAACACCCCCGTAACACCCCCGTAACACACCACCGACCGCCACCCCCGTACCCAAAGGGCTCTCTCATATTTGCGTGCAGACCTCCGGTTTTCCATTCTTCAATAATATATCACCACTGCCCAATTAGATAGAGATGCATCCCAGGATGTGCGGCAATCGGAGGGGGAAAGGGTGTCGGTGCGTTGCGGGTTTTGCGGGTGTTACTGGTGTTGCGGGTGTTACGGGTGTTACGGGTGTTACGGGTGTTACGGTAACTTGACAAAATTCGCCTGCATTATACAATCCATCCAAAAACATAAACACCTTTTCGAGGAGGATATATGCATTACCCTATCTGCGAGAACTGGGACGAAAACGTCTGCGAGATAAAGCTCGATAAAGGAGCGAAACCCGAGAAGCAGGGGAACTTTTTCCGTGTCCAGGGTTCTGTCAAAAACGTGCATGCCGATAACTGCAATTTACCTCATATAAGGCTGGACGTCTCCTTCTTCGATAAAAAGGGAAAGCCTTTGGATGTGGGAGTACTCGGGGAGGAGGAGGAGAACGTTAATCTGCGCGGCAACGTCGTTCACGTGAGCGACAGGGCAATATCACCGAATGAGACAACCTTTTTCAAATTCGAAGGCATCTGGAACGACATGATAGAGAAGGTTGAGGTCAAGACCCATCCGAAAGAAGAAAGGCTTCTCCTGCTCGCGCCGTCCGTGCCTGCGGGGCTGGAGCTTACGCCTATCAACTCATGGCAGGACAGGATATCGTTCGAAGGGAAATCGGCGGTAATCCAGAGAGGCGACATCGTGCTCGACGCGGGACCCGCACAAGGGGTCATCAGGGTCTTCTCTGCCATGATAGCGATGGTTACCAACTGCCCGTACCATCACGCCATGGTATACGACTGCGGATGGAATGTCGTTCATGCGACGTGGCCCAAGGTCGAGCGCAACTCCCTCGAGAACCTGTACCTGAATCAGCCGGACGCGGTACTAACGTGGGTCAGGCCGAAGTACAAGAACGGCAAGGCCGTAACTGAGGCAGACGCAAAAAAAGCCCTCGCTTTCGCCTCGAAGCAGATAGGCTGCGACTACGACATCATAGCGAACGCCGGATTCCTCTTCCGCGCCGACGGGCTTCCCGGGATGCCTTTGGAGATAGAAAAGCTATTTCAGGAGCGCAACTGGCTTGCCGATCACTCGAAGTGGCACTGCTCCGAACTTGCAGGAGGGGCGTGGTGGCTTGGCGCCGGGCTCGAACTCGTGGAAGATATGCGGCAGAAGGACTTTCTTTCACCGGCCGACATCTACACCTCGTTCTACCACGACATCGTCTGCAGCTTTGTGATAAAAGACGGCAAGGCGAAGCTTTATACAAAATAACTAATCCCGTAAAAATCGCTGCGTGATTTTTACGGGGACCCAGATGAAGCCCTTTTAAATCGCGTTGCGATTTAAAAGGGAACCAAAAAAACAATACATCAATCTTGGATTGTGTTGACTTTGAATAGCCTCTGGTTAGTATAATCAAAATCGAAATTATTCCGGAGGCAGCAAGTGGAGATTTTAACCGCAGTACGAAAAACCAGTCAAGGGCACGGAACTGACTCGAGTAGAAGCTGGTCTGAAAGCGCCTGCGCCATAAAAAATCTCGAATGGTCAAGGAGAGGGGATTTTCTTGAGGTTTCGGGAACCGTTACAAACTTGACGCAAGAGAGCCTTCCGCACCTCATGCTCCGCATCAAGCTCTACAACAAGGACTCAAGGCTGCTCCTTACCGACGATTTTCATCTCACCAATCGGTTGCTCAAATCAGGGCAAACGTCCGCTTTCAGGTACTCTTGCGAGTACAGAAACGGCATCTCGCTCGCAAGCGTCTCGGTCTGTCCATACCCCAGCGAGCTCGATATCTCCGTTGACCCTTCACCCCGCATCAGAATCCGCGAGCTAAGCTTGCTTCAGGATGAGCTAAGCGTCGGCAACAAGAAGGTAATTATCCAGAAAGGTGATCTTGTGTTCGCGCGTGTGGACGATGTATTAGACAAATCTGCAGCCCTTGGCGGACCCGTGCGTCTTGTTACAAGAAGCCCTTATTATCACATGCTGATATACAATCATGCTGCAAAATTCGTTCACGCCTTCTGGCCTGCTACCGAGGAGAACGATCTATTTGATTTTTATCTCAAAAGACCCAATCTGCTTCTTGCATTCGGACGCCCCCTGCACAAGGATTTTTCTGAAGCCACGCCCGAAGAAGGTTCAAGGGCCGTCGAGTATTCAAAGACCCAGATAGGCAAGCCTTACGACGTTGGTGCGAACTTCTCCTACCTCTTCCGTACTGACGGAGTGCAGAAGATGCCTTACTTCCTCAGGAGATTTTTCGATAAAAGCAACAGGCTAAGAAGTTCAAGGAAGTGGCAGTGTTCGGGGCTGGCTTGTGCCGCATGGTTCAATGCAGCCGGCATCGAATTCGCTGACAACCTCCAAGACTACATATACCTTTCGCCTGCCGATATGGCGGAGTCTAATTACACAAGGCTTTATGCCTATCTTAAGGTTTCGGACGGTGAACCTACACTTCTGAAAAAATAATACCCAATAAGCTGCCCCAGGATACTGCATGACAATCCCCGACATTTTCTCAGCTAATCGGCAACTTCAAAGGGGGGTGCCGTAAAATTACGCGGTGATTTTACGGGGCGTTAAATAATTTCGAGGAGTTTGCGAGCCTTTTCAGGCTCTGCCTTGCCTGCGCTCTGCTTTATTGCCTCCCCTGTAAGGAAGTCGAGTTTCAAATCTCGAGTCTTGAATGCAATATCCGTGAAATCGTTTTTGACTTTTTTGCACAAAACCTCGAGCTCCTCTTCGTTAAGAGGAGAAGGCGGTTCCTGAAATTCGCCGTATAAAAGCCTCTCGAAAGCCACGTAGACGCCGTATCGCGGGGTGTTGCGTTCCGAGACGAGAGTAAGAAAACGCTCAAGATTTTCGTCCGACACATATGGCGGATTGAGCCCTACCTCTAACATGTCCCTTGTTATTTCGCGCCTCCATGAAATCAAAACCTCGGCGAGGAATCCCGGTTCAATCTGGATTTTGTCCACCAGCCTGTCGAAGAGCCTTGCTCTTGTATCTATCGCCAACTCTTTTGCAAGATGTTGAGGGATGTCCATGTTCTGGTAGCGTTCCTCGCGTTCCCACGGACGGGGCGCCATATCCTTGGCTATCCTCTCCACTCTTTCTCTGGCAAGCGCTATCGGCGGAGAGTCCGTATCAGGGTACATCCTGTCCGGACCTGGAAGAATGCGTTCAAAGTCGGTACGGCAGGCATCAGGCATGTGCTGGCGCGTTTCCTGCGGTACGAACTCGGTAGCTTCCTTCGCCCTTGCGATTACCTCATCTGCGGCGGTCTTTGCATCCTCAACGGTTCCCCAGACGAGCACGACCGCATCGTTTGAAGAAGCCTTAATGGCCTTGCGCAGCCGAACCTCCTCCTCAAGACCAATCCCCTCGCCCTTCTCGTCTAGGATGAACATGTTAGGCATCTCATCTAGGCATGCTATCACACGCACGCGCCCCGCAATCTCGTTAGCAAAAGTCAGCCCAGGCTGTGTCTTGTGTCTCAGGAGTTCGTCCCAGCCCTCGAGTACTACCGCTTTCACAACATTTCCCCGCTTGACCCTTGCCGAAAGTCTCTCCGAGGTAGAATTCGTCATAAGACTCGTAACGTCAACCTCCCTCGCGCTGAAACTCTCCGCAGTAATCCCCTTCTCGGCCAGCTTTTCCTTGAGTTCGAGGAGCGCCTTATGCCGCAAGGCTTCGTAGTGGGTGAGCGCCCGAATGTCAGGCGTTCTCGGGACACCCTTTATCTCGACCCTGTCTGAACCTGCAATCGATACGTTGACGTCCTGGCGCGCGGAGCCGATGCCCCTTCTCACCCTCCCGGACGCTCTCAGCAGTCTGCCCAGAAGTTCGTCTACCTCCGCCGCCTCGTGCGGGGTGAACATGTCCGGTTTTGTAACAATCTCAATCAAGGGCGTCGAGAGGCGGTCCGTTCTGAATATTATCGTATGGCCTTTGTCCTCCACCTCCCTGCATGCGTCCTCCTCAAGCGCCAGCTGCTGGATCCTCACTTTTCTTCCCCTGTACGGTATCCAGCCGTTGACGCCGATTATGGCTGTGCGCTGGAAGCCTGTGGGAATCGAACCGTCCAGATACTGCTTGCGCGTGATGTGCACCTCGTCCACAAGCTGGCAGTTCAGCATGAGCGCTATCTCTATCGCATAATCCAGAGCTTCCTGGTTTATGGGGAAGGGCGGGGTGTCGTCCATCTCGTAGGTGCAGACGTTGTCCCTGTAGAGCTGGTATATGACCTGTTTTTTCGTCTTGAACTCCATGAGCGCGGTGCCGTCGTATGTTCCCATCTCCGAGAGCGTGGGCCGCATGTGTCTTAAGATAACGGCATCCGGCTCATCGTTTCTGTATCCCACCGGGCAGTGGCAGAAGAGCTTCTTTTTGGTGTTCAACTGCTGGTGAATCTCGAGTCCGCACTTGAAACCAAGTGCTGAATAGAACTCCTTGTCGTCGAAATCCACGCCCTCGGTCAATTTCTTATGCCACGCATCCATTACCTTAGACCTCTTTTCAAGAACTCCTCGATTTCTGGAAGCCCGCCCTGGAAGATTAAATACCCGTCGTGAGGCTCGCGCTCCGTTATCTCGCCGTTGACCGGCGTGTTCATCATCTGCGCCACCTCCTGTCTTTCGTGCGTGTGCGCGAGCACCCAACCGAGCTTTATGTAGGCGACCTCGGGCAGCATGTTCAAACAAGGCACGACGCCCAGTTCCATCAAATCTCTTCCCGTGTCGTAGACGAACATCTGAACATAGCCCCACAAGGTCTGAACGGTCATGACCACCGAGATGCCCTGCTTGCAGGCCTTGCGAAGCGGTTCGTAGAGCGGCTTGTTGACGTGTCCGAGGCCGGTGCCTGCTATAACGATGCCCTTATAGCCGTTGTCTATCAATGATTCTATGATGTCCGGCTTCATCGCGGGGTAGTAGTAGACTATAGCCACGCGGTCGTCGAACACCGCATCCACCTTCACATTGCGGTCGTCTCTTCTGGGCTTGAAATCCTTGCGTAACGGCTTCACCTCGTCCGGCGTGCAGGTCGCTACAGGTATATCCGAAAGCGTGCGAAACGTCGAGCGGTAGGAAGAGTGCATCTTGCGGACCCTCGTACCCCTGTGCAAGAGATTGTACGAATCCGAAGTTGGCCCGAACATGCAGACCATCACCTCCGCTATCGGTCCTCTTGCCGCCGTGTTGCAGGCGCACCTCAAATTAAACGCCGCGTCCGAGGACGGTCTATCCGACGAACGCTGGGAGCCTACCATGATTATCGGCACGGGCGAGTCCTGAACCATGAAGGTCAATGCCGCCGCCGTGTGGTGCATGGTGTCGGTTCCGTGGCCTATCACTATTCCCGCTGCCCCTGCCTCTATCTCTCTTCCTATGGCCTTTGCCGTAGTGATGTACTGCTCTGGTCCCATGTTCTCACTAAATACCCCGAAGAGCTTCTTCGTCTTCAAATTGCAGATATCGGCTAGCTCTGGCACCGCGCCGTAAAGCTCGCCCGGGGTAAACGCCGGAATAACGGCACCCGTCCGGTAGTCCAACCTCGAGGCAATAGTCCCCCCAGTCCCCAGGAGCGTAACGTTAGGCTTTGCGGGATCGAACGGGAACTCCTTTTCCGGAATCTTGTAGTGCGCCTCGCGGAACCCCTTCTCGGTTACCCTCTTTATCCTGTCAACTGCCAGGCCTACATTGTATCCGGTATCCAGTTTCAAAACCATGTGCTGGTCGTCGGCCTGTTCGGAGCGTGGAAGTATGATGCCTTCAAAAATCCCCTTGTCGGTCTCAATCTCGACGTCCGCCCATACCCGCGCCCCCATACTCGAAAGAACCTCGCGCGCGCGTCCGCGGTAGCCTTTAAGTTGGTCAGTTTCGTTCATTTAATCTTTTCCTTCGGGTCTTTGTATTGGGAGTGATGATACTCCACATGTGTCAAAAGTCAAGAAGTTAGGAACACAAAGAGTGCTTTGTTTTCACCTTCGGGATTTTCCAATCACATGTTTATCTCCCCCTCCCTGGTGGACAGCGTGCCCCTTGGGGTGCCTGCATCCCATAGGGTAGGGGGGAAGGGGGCGGGGAGTCATTGCGAAATTAAATCGTGGCTCCGAAGGGCGGCGCTTGCGGAACAATCTCATAGCAGAGAGCTTATGCACATGGCTCTAACTTGCTTGCTTTGAGAAAGTGCCGTGAGATCGCCACGGTCGCCTTCGGCTTCCTCGCGATGACAAAACTGTTTACTTGACAAGACAACTTAGATGTGTAGCCTCTCTTTAAATGCCCGAATTTACATACGACTTGAGCGCAAAGAAAGTTAAGCTTACTGATGCCGAATTACTATCCTCATTGGAAGGGTTTGCGGAAGAAGTGGATTTTAGATATTTTCCGACAACTGAATACGATAGGTGGAAAACCAAGATAGCAACTTCAAACACGATTGTAAAGCGATTCGGGTCATGGAACAAAGCCCTTCGCATTATCGGAATTGAAGGTGGTCATGAACGTAGATATACACCTGAGGAACTTATTGAAAACTTAGAAGTTGTGTGGAAAGAATTAGGCTATCCACCAGGGAAAAGAAGGTTAAGTAAATATGGTTTGAAGATTTCGGAAACCCCGTATAAGAAGATTTGGGGAAGTATTAAGTCTGCATGTGAGTTCATATATAGGTATCATGAAGGCAAAATCTCCCGCGAAGAACTTCTTAAAGATAATATTGAGAAAGTTAATAGAGATTCGATACCTTTGAAAGTAAGATGGGAAGTGCTTAAAAGGGACAATTACAAGTGCGCGATGTGCGGATAAAGTCCTGCAAAGACTAATGACATTGAACTAGAAATAGACCATATTATTCCTGTTGCTAAAGGTGGCACTAATGATATTGATAATTTACAGACTTTGTGCCGGAAGTGCAACCAAGGGAAGAAAGATAGGATGTGACTTCCGTAGGGGTCGACCTTCAGGTCGGCCCGAAAAGAATCACGAAATTGCTCCCTACGTTCGCCCTGCGGAGCTTCGGATGCTCGAAACATCCTCGCAATGACTTTTATTCTCCTCCCCCTTGATGGGGGAGGCTGGGAGGATGTGAAACTCAAGAGCAGTTAAAAGTTTGGCTCACCGCCCCCTACCCCCCTTCAAAGGGGGGCGAATTTCTCCCCCTGACGCGCAGCGTCAAACCTGGTCACGAAGCATTAAACCGGACTCGTGCGGGGTCTTATGAGGGGACTTTGTACAGTTTTTGACCAGCTTTTGGGTAGCTTTTGACCATCTTTTGTCCAGTTTTTGTCCATAAAACGTGACCACGTTTTGGCATACGAATTCCAAGATTCGTGCTACGAAACCGGCGGTCGGGAATTTAGCAGAATTTGGCTGCCTTGACAACCGCTCCGGGCTAGTTATCATTAAACCCAATGTGTGGATTCTTTGCAATCTCCTTTAATAAAGAGCGCGCGGATCTTGGTCAGATTCTATATCGAGCAGGTACGCGTCTTGCATATCGCGGCTACGATACAGCCGGTGTCGCTACAATCTCTGAGAGCGGTCAGCTTGACCTTCGTAAGGACGCAGGCGAGGTCGAAGAGCTGAACGAGATTCTTGGATTCTCGCATATGACCGGCCAGCGCGGCATCATTCAGCTGCGCTGGGCTACATTCGGCTTTCCCAATAAGGAAAATTCCCAGCCCCATCACGACTGTAAACGCTTCATAGTCGGAGCGCACAACGGCAACATAATAAATACCAGGAACTTGCGCGAGGAGTTATCTTCCGCCGGTCACAATCTTGCAGGCGAAAACGACGGCGAAGTAATCCTTCACCTTCTTGAGTCTCCGTTCTATGAAACGAAAAACCTGAGACAGGCGGCACGCGAGGCGTCTTCGAGAATAAAAGGAGCCTATGCCTACGTCGCCACGACGCTCGACGGCGACGGGTTCGTCTCAGTAAAAAGCGGTTCATCCCTTTTCTTCGGCATAGGCGAAGGCTTCCGCTGCGTTTCGAGCGACCTCATTGCAATTCTCGACCTCACGCGCAACGTCATGCAGCTTCAAGATGGGGAGCTTATTCATTTTACATCCGACAATCACGCCGTTTACGATCTTCACAACGTGGATATCCCTCTAAACAGGGAAAGCGAAATACTGACCCTTACTCCGGAGGAGGTTTCGAAGGGTGACTTTCCGCACTTCATGCTTAAGGAGATTCACGAGATTCCATCCAAGGCGCAGGAAGTCATTCGGTATCTTCCCAAGGCTGAGCACACATCCACTGTAGTAGAAAAAATTACAAGCGCCAGACGCGTTTTCTTTGTGGGCGCGGGCTCTTCTCATTTCGCTGGACTACTTGGTTCATTTTACTTCGGTCGGCTTGCCAAGATACCTGTGACCGCGTCTTTCGGATCGGAGTTTCTCGAAAAATACCCGGATTGCGTGGGTGAAAAGGACGTCGTTCTTTTGATCTCCCAAAGCGGGGAAACGAAAGATATTAAAAATGTACTTGATGTAATCGAGAATCGAACGCAGGTTATCTCTCTCGTTAACAACATAGGCTCCACACTTGCCATGCGTTCAACATATGTCGTCCCGATTGCTTCCGATCTGGAGATAGCGGTTCCGGCAACTAAGACTTACGTGAACCAGGTCATAGCGCTTCTCTATCTTGCTCTAAGAGCGGCACAGCTTAAGGGCGGGAACGGGCTTTCCGCGAGGGAGTTTCTTACGCTTCCAGGTCTTTTGCAGAGGGTTCTTCAAAACGAGAGCAAGGTCGCATCGTTCGCGGACGAATTATCCTTGTGGCCTGATGCATACTATCTCGGATACGGGATGAGCTATCCTGTCGTGATGGAAGGAGCGTTGAAGATGAAGGAGATAACATACCTTCACGTAGAGGGTATGTACTCAGGAGAGTTCAAGCACGGACCTATCTCCAGGCTTGAAGAAGGCTATCCAGTGCTTTTCGTGGCTTCAGCTCCTGAAAAATACTACATACTTTCTCACGTGAATGAAGTCAGAACGCGCAAGGGGAGGGTCTTAACAATTGGTCCAAGCGATCCGGAACTCGAAGCAGACAGCGATTTGTACTTTCAGCTTCCGGACGCGAGCCCTGTACTTATGCCCATACTTGCCACGGTACCTTTGTATATGATTGCCTATAGAACCGCCGTCGGAAAGGGCTGCAATCCTGACAGACCGCGTAATATCTCCAAGACGATTACGGTCGATTAATTAAAGTATGGATGAAATAGGACTCGGCATCAAGAAAAAAATCCAAAAGATTTATTATCCTAAAAGTTTGAAAAATATGATTTTTATCAGCAGAAAATTCGGAGGAAATCATGTGGTCTAGACGAATACGGGTTATGGTTTGTATTGTGGGGATTGCTCTTCCGCTCTTTGGGCAGTATTACTACGAGAAAAACAAGATTCAGCGTGAGGTAACCCCTACTTATACCTATGAAACAGAGCATTTTTCCGTCTATGTAGAAGAGGGCGGAGAACAACTTGCGCATTTTTCAGGAGATATACTTGAAGAAGCCTACAAAAGCCATTCTGCGGATTTCGGGTTCGGCCTTGAAGTCAAAATCCCTGTTATCATTTACAAATCCCAGCCCGACTTTGCATCTACAAATATAATCCTTGAACCTATTGAGGAGGCTGTCGGCGGTTTCTCGGAAACGTTCAAGAATCGCATTGTTGTTCCTTTCTCTGGTTCGTATTCCGAACTCAGGCAAGTTCTTCAGCACGAGCTTGCTCATATTTTTCAGTTCGAGCTGTATTACTCCCTGACGCTCTCGAATCTTTTCGCCATAATACCCGGATTTACTCCGCCTTTATGGATTATGGAAGGTTCAGCCGAGTTTAGTTCATCTCACGGCGGCGATGAAGAGGACGCATTCATGAGAGATCTACTGCTTAACAACAACATAATACCCCTCGAGGAACTCGAATACTGGGGAGGGTATCTTGTTTACAGGCAGGGTGAGTCTGTCTTTCTTTTCATTGAGGACCGTTACGGTCGCAAGAAGGTTTTCGAGCTTCTTAACGAGCTTCAGATAAGACGTGGGATGGATGCGGCTTTCGAGAAGGTCTTTGGAATGAACGTTAAGGATTTAGGCAAAGAGTGGATGAATTGGCTGAGAATGCGCTACTGGCCTGAGGTTGCGAGGCTGGATAAGAGAGGAATCCAGGCAAGGCTTTTGACCGATCACGCGAAGGATTTTTCCTACTACAATGGAAGCGTCGCTATCTCATCGACAGGTGCGAAAATAGCTTATGCGTCGAGTAAGGATGACTATATTACTATAAACGTCATCAGCGGGTTTGACGGAAAGCCCTTGAAGAAACTCCTCAGGGCAGGACAGTCGGCCACGTTCGAACGCCTCCCTCTGCTTCGAAGAAATATGGCATGGTCACCGGATGAATCAAATCTGGCCGTAATCGGTTTTTCAAAGGAGAAGCCTGTACTTTTGATGATTGATTATTCAGACGCCAAGGTAAAGAAGCGCTTTAAACTGAAGGTTGACGATGCTCATTCACCCGTTGTTTCATCGGACGGCAGCCAGGTCGTTTTTGTGGGCATAAATGAAGGTGAAAGCGATCTCTACTCAGTCAATCTTACTTCGGGAAAAGTCGACCGTCTAACCTTCGATGCATATGAAGAAAAGGACCCTTCCTTTTCAGGCGATACCGTGATTTTCATCTCCGACAGGCCGGACAGGGACAGTGTCTGGACAATCGGAAGCTACTCCTTATTTGAGCTGTCGCCGTCAGGCAGGATTAAAAGGATATCCCCAAGATACGCTAATCTCTCCTCTCCCCATGTCGTTAACGGAGATTTATTCTTTGTAGGAGCAGGTTTCCAGCTTTACAGAATCGCGGCAGGCGATTCCACATCGGTCAAGCTTACCGACTGGTTCGACAAGATAGAGGAATTTTCTCCTGCGGCTTCGGGTAAAGCCGCATTTCTTCTGTACAACAATTCAGGATGGGACGTTGCGGTCCTCAACGGCACTATAGGAGGGCTTGAACCAGTTAAGGATACTTTCAAGGTAGAGGATCAGCAAGATCATGCCTTGATGGCTTATTCTAACGAAGATATTACTACGGAAGATCTTACACCCTACAAACCAAGATTTTCTGCCGACTACATCTACGGTACAGGCGCATACTCCTCTCTGTACGGCGCTCAGGGAAGCTTCAGCCTGGGGATAAGCGATATGCTTGGCGATCACAGGATATATGTAGATGCCGAACTTTACGGAGACATTCTCTATTCGGATATTGCCGTTACTTACTGGAACTTCAAGAGAAGAATAGACTGGGCTTTCGGCGGGTATCAGCTCGCCGATTTCTACATGTACTGGGTATCGAATACCACGTTCGACTATATCAAGAGCGCAAGAAGAGGGGCAAGCGCATTGGTATCCTTCCCTTTCAATAAGTTTTTCAGGCTGGAAACAGGGCTTGACGGAATGGCGGTAACCAATCATGAATACTACGGATGCTATTACGACAGCCTAGGCCAGTTATACTGTCAATACGATACAACATACACATATCCGCTGTTCCAAGGGACTGGCGCACTTGTATTCGACAATGCGCTCTGGAAATATTCCACACCGATGAGGGGCTTGAGACTGCGGCTCGAGGGTTATACTTCTTTTCTTTCTCCAAAGATATTTCAGACGACCTTCGCCGACCTGAGGGGGTACCTGGCTGTCACTCCAAAGGCATCTTTTGCGCTCAGGACGGTTGCAGGAGCAAGCTTCGGCGATGATCACGAATGGTTCGGACTCGGCGGTCCCTACGATGTCAGGGGATACAATCCATACCTGCCTTCAGTGGGTTCCAAGGTTCTCTTCTCCAACCTGGAACTTAGAGTTCCTTTTGTTGATTTGCTGAAATTGTCATTCCCGCTTCCTTTGAGGTTGAGCGACTTAAGGGGAGTAGTGTTCACGGATGCAGGCTTTGCGTGGGATGAGGAACCGCCCGTTCTCTGGGATTCGAATGGACGCCTGGTTGATCTTAAGGCGAGTTTTGGCGCAGGCCTAAGATATCTTCTTGGCTACTGGATGCTTAAGCTCGATTTTGCAAGGCCTTACCAAAAAGAGGACCCCGCTCTTACGGGCTGGGATGTCTGGCGCGTACACTTCAGGATAGGAGCTGATTTTTGATTGTGGAGAAAACAATTCTGAAGCGGTGGCTTGTTCCTTTCCTTGTTGTTTTTTCCGGTTGTGCATCAGTAGTAAGACCTCCAGAAGGTTTGACTTATGAGCGGATACCATACTATGCATGGGACGGCTTAAAGAATCAGCGTTCATTCAAATTCGACTACAGTATCGGAAGGAAAACACTCGCCTTCTCAGTCGACGGTCACGGTTCAGTAGTCATGCCTGACGCCTTGCGCTTCAAAGGTACCTGGAAACTCGGCGATGAAGAAAAGGTTCTTGATGTTGTAGCCGCAGGCGACTACGAACTCGATAGGGAAGACGGTCAATGGCTTCCACATCAGAGAAGCGAGGAAGCAAGAATCGTAGAACAAGTAGATAGGGTTATTCGGGACGCCCTTCTTACAAGAAATTACAAGGGATTTACTCTTGAATCCGACGAAGGAAGGACTATTAAATTCTCATTCAAGCCGAACATCGCCTATCTTGATCCCGGGTTTCAGAAGAAGTTTTCTGGTGAGTTGTTTGTCGACGGCAGAACGCTTCTTGCAAAGGAAATAAGGGGATTGTCAAATGATTCCGACATTGCATTTAACTTCAAGATACGAGCCGTTAATCAAAGAAGGGGAATCGACATGCCTTACGCTTCGAATTTCAGCGTCTCGTATTCCCTAGAGAATGTGCCTGCGTCCAATGCAAGTCGAGTCATGCACTCGCGTCTTAGAGAACTTGGTCGAAAATCAAAGATACGGGTTTCACAAGATCAGCTTACGGCAACACTAGCCTTGCCTCTTGATGAGGCTCTTGCCCGCAGTATTGCAGGAACGGGCAGGCTCTATATCCTCGGATTGAATCTTGAAGGCGGCGGGGAGCGCATTAATACTCGCGGTCAGGCTACGGATATTTTCTACATCCAGGATACTGTAGCCCGGCCGCAGATACGTTCTGCAGGACTTGAATTCGATTCCTTGAGCAGGCCGGTAATCAATATAGCGCTTGCTAAAGCTGAACCCAACTCGCGTGTCTTCGATTATTTAGGTATTGTTGTGGATGGCGTTTTATACGAAGTAATTCCGATTGACACCAAGATGGATTTCGTTAGAATTGCGAATGTGTCGACATATCAGGAGGCCTTAGCCCTTATTGTGAAACTCAGAAAACCCATGAAAGGCAGTATGACTTTTTTAAATGAGGTGAAGCTTAGATGAAGTTCGATTTGGTGCTTGCTCTCTATGCCGTGGTAATGATTGTTCTTACCGTTTACGCTCTCCATGCTTGGATAATGTTTATTTACTATCTTCGTGCGCGGCGCAGGGATAGACCAAGCGTTGAGGCATCTTCAGACTTTCCATTGGTCTGCATACAGCTTCCGATGTACAATGAAAAATACGTTGTTGAGCGGCTTCTCGAACAGGTGACAAAGATGGACTGGCCTCGTTCTAAACTTGAGATACAGGTTCTTGACGATTCAACAGACGAGACAACTGACATATGTCGACGTGCGGTGGATAAATACAAAGCGGAAGGGTTCAAGATTAAACTCTTGCATCGTATTGACAGAAAGGGCTACAAGGGAGGTGCGCTGACTGCAGGTCTTTCAAAGACAAAAGCTAAGTACGTAGCTGTTTTTGACGCCGACTTTCTTCCTGCTGAGAGCTTCCTCAAAAAAACCATTCCTTTCTTCAAGGATTCTAATGTGGCGGTGGTTCAGTCCCGCTGGGAGCATCTAAATTACGATTATTCAATACTCACAAGAGCGCAAGCCATTCTGCTCGATCAGCATTTTGCCGTGGAACAAGATATGCGTTGTCGTTACAAGCATTTCATGACCTTTAACGGAACCGCAGGCGTCTGGCGCAAGAAGGCAATAGAGGATGCAGGAGGCTGGGATGGCGACTGTCTGGCTGAAGATGTCGATTTGAGTTTCAGGGCTCAGCTTAAAGGTTGGAAGTTTATTTATATTAACGACTTGAGAAGCCCATCCGAGTTGCCTGTTGACGTTGCAGGCTTCAAATCTCAGCAGTTTCGCTGGGCAAAAGGAACCATACAGGCAGGCCGTAAGCTTCTGCCGGATATCCTTACGAGCAAATTGGGGCTTATAGGAAAGTTCGAGGCTGTAATGCATCTGACAGCGCATCTTGTATATCCTATGATGTTCCTTCTGGCTATTTTGACATTACCCCTGCTTCTCGTACGCAATTCAGGGATCGATTACAGGCCCTACTTCGCTTTTATGAGCGTTTTTTCGATAGGCGGTTTACCTTATTTTGGATTATACCTGCTTGCCCAAAAGGATTCCTATAAGAACTGGAAATCTAGAATCCTTGCTATTCCGCTTGTTGTTTCAACGGTTATGGCGCTTTCAGTCAACAATACCCTTGCAGTCATCGAGGGTTTTTTAGGCAAGGCTTCCGAGTTTGTCCGCACCCCGAAGTATAACATCAAGGATCGTAACAACGCTCAAAGCCGCAAATCTTATAAGACCAAACTAGGTATCTCGACTTTCATAGAGCTCATTCTGGGGCTATATCTCGCTGCAACGGCGGTATATGCCTTGCTTACACTCCAGTTTGCTATTCTACCCTTTATAATCCTTTATTCCTTAGGGTTTCTTTCCTTCAGTTTTTCGTCTATAACAGCGGCACTTAGAAGGGAGACGGTTGGAGTTGCGGAGCCTTTGTATGATAAAGCAAAAATCGAATGAATTCTACCTTGTATCGATAAAACCACTCCTTATAATCCAGAGAACGATTGTTGACGAATTCGATATTAATTCCGTCCCATAATAATGGCTTTTCTGAAAAGACTATTGACAAAAATCAAGAAAGCCGAAGGGAGTAAGATGAGAAGGATTACAACAATTTTGTTGTTCTACGCAACAACGGCAGCTATTGCTGCACCTCAAGTAGTTAGCCAGACTCCTGGCGGAGTCGAAATCAAACTATCAGATAGCCGGGAAATAAATCTACTGCAGTCGCATTCGCGCATAAACCTCAAAGAAGTATACCCTGATGCGGAGATGATAGGCCTACCGGGCGGTCCGGCGCTCCCGCGATACAGATTGCTTGTGGGCCTACCTCCAGAGGGCGAGGTAAATTTCAACTACTCAATAGGTTCTCGCAGGGAGCTGGATGGAGTTGAGCTTGAAACCTACACCATGCCTGGAATTGGTCCTGCAGTCAAAGACAACGCCGGCTGGGCTGATACCCTGACCCCCATAGCTTACTATGTGACCAGGTGGCGAGATTATCGAATCGCGGTTGTTGAAATAACACCACTCAGATACTTTTCAAAAGACCGCCGGCTTGTTATCCTGTACGATATAGACATCAACATCTCCTTTGGAGCAAATGCAGGAATGTCTCGTTTCGAGGAAGACCAGTTTGATGAAATCTACAAGGGTGCGATTGCAAACTATGAACAGGTCAAGTCAGAGAAAATAAAATCTGCAGCTGAAATCAATAACCCGTTTTCAGAGTCCGGCAATTGGATAAAAATAACCGTGCCTGAGGATGGCGTTTATAAAATCGGGTTCACGGAATTAAGAAAAGCAGGGGTAGATCCTTCAAAGATAGACCCTTCTAGCCTCAAGATTCTTTATCCCCGCAAGAGTTCGCCTGAAGAACCATTCCCCGATACTCTTTCAGAGCTGCCTTGTTTTGTTCATGGAGAAGGTGACGGAAGGTTCGATCGTTCCGATTTCATGATTTTCTTCGGGCAGGGTGCCAATCACTGGAATTACACCGAGCGCAAATTCGAAGTAAATCCTTATGTAAAGGAAAATGTATATTGGCTGACCTGGGGAACCGGAAAAGGAAGTAGGATTAAAACCCGGCCTGCATACGTCTCAGAAGATGCCCCTTTGACATCTGCGAAAAGCGTCCTTCACTTTGAGGAAGACAAGGAATGCCCGGCTCGTTCAGGATTTCTTTGGTTGTGGAAGAGCATGCAGAAGAACACATCCATTCTGCGTGACAGCTTTACGCTTAGTCTTGAAGGAATCACTAAAATCGACACATTCACTTTCAGGGCTTATGCAGATTCTGCAGGAGGGGGGTTCCGGTTGCTGGTCGGATCAGATACTCTTGATTATCGTCCCCTTATAACGAACGGCGTGATATCGGATCCGGATTACTCGGTTTCAAATCCGGAGATAGAACCTAGTGATCGGTGGAATCTCATAGTTGAATTTTTCGGAGATGGCTACAAGGGATTTTATCCTGATTGGATACGGATTGTTGGTGATAGGAGCTTATCCTTCAACGAGAATCCATACTGGGTAGTAACTGAAGGGGACCAGAACTATCGAATCGATGACTTGAATGCAACACCTTATCTTTTCGATCTCTCCGATCCTCAAGATCCTGTTCTATTAACGGATTGGGAGAATAAAAACAGCCAACTGACATTCAATCCGCGGAGTTCTTCAAGCATCCCTCTCTGGATAGCCGACAACAAAGGTATTAAGACGCCGTCTCTGCTTATGGCTAATCCAGGTACGTTATGGACTGAAGACTGGCGGGTAGATTACATAATCGTTTCGACAGATGAGAATTTTGATGCCGCTAATGAATATAAAGATTACCGCAATGATAATCTGGAGATTAAAGGGGTAGCCGATCCTAAAGTAAAAGCGGTAAACATTGAAGATATTGTTCAGGATTTCGGTTACGGACTTGCCGAGCCTCAGGCTTTAAGACATTTTCTTTCGTACGCGTATTCGAGCGGACTGGCAAGACCGCGCTACGTTCTGCTGCTTGGTGACGGAACATACGATTACAAGAACAATTGGGGGTACGGTTCAAGACCCGAGTATCTTCTTATTCACACTAAAGATTATCTTCTCGATCCCAACGTGTTGACCGGGTCTGGCGCAGCTGAAGACGGCTGGTTTGTTGAATTCGACGACAAAGGCTTTTTCCCTGAAATGTCTGTAAGCCGTATTACGGCTAGAGACAATAACGAAGCCAGGAATATTCTTGACAAGATAAAAAGATACGAATCCTCGCCTAAGGAAGCCTGGTCATCACGTGTTCTCCTTCTTTCAGATGATTTCTACCAGGGAAGCTTGTCTAAGCCGGATGATATTACCAATCACGTTTCGGCTTGTGAGAAACTAGAAGAGCTTTTATATCCCGAGTTCGATCCGGTTAAGGTTTATCTTTCCGACTACTCGTTTGTCGGGGGACTTAAACCTGGCGCCCATGACGCCTTGATGTATGCGCTTGACAAGGGCGCTCTCCTGTGGTTCTATTTCGGACACGGTAAGGGCGATCAGTTAACGCATGAGAAGGTTTTTCTAACAACCGATGTGCCTGCAGTATCAAACGGAAGCAAACTGCCTCTAGCTATGTTCTGCTCATGCGGTATCGGAAGATTCGAAGATACGCGCTGGGAATGCGTTGCAGAAGAACTGGTAAGAAACTCAGAAGGAGCTATTGCATCTATTGCAGCAACCAAAGGTACAGGGCCTACGAACAACGAGAAACTTGCAGATAGTCTTGTCAACACATTCCGGAATCTCAAACATGCCAATCTGGGTGACGTTTTCTTCGCCATTACGCCTATTGACAAGATGTACATTCTTTTTGGTGATCCGGGAACGAGCCTAGTGTTTCCTGAAACGGGATCATTTTCTTC
The DNA here is from genome assembly GCA_012517375.1 of bacterium. NCBI lineage: Bacteria > bacterium. The sequence goes on from JAAYVC010000022.1 coordinate 26,205, forward strand.
TACGCCGGTTGATTTTACGACCGCAGATACGGCTGAGATTTCCTTCAATTCCAACATGGCAAACGGCAGTTGGTTTGCTTCGGCTTACGGAAGCTGGTTCGAAAAGACCGCCGAAGGTTCATCTCAGACGTACAATCACAAAGGAGAGCTATTGTATTACTCGGAGGGGGCTCTCTCAAGCGGTGAAAAAATCCTTAAGTTTCTCGTACCAACCGGAATCAGGGAAGGCAGCCTGGCTTATTGGTATATATTGTGTGCAACCGATGACTCCCTGAAGGTCTTCAGATATGATTCCCTTGGGGTCTTGGCCGGTTCGTCAACATCTTCTGATCATAAAGGTCCACTTGCCAGCTTCATCGTTAACTCAAAAGAACTCATTGACGGTGATACGGTGCCTTCGTCCTTCACTCTGGAGATTGAGCTCGAGGATCCATCCGGTATTAATCTTACCGGGCTTCCAGGTGTAGGACTTGGTGGCGGAAACCCGTTCAGCATCATGATAAATGACCAAAAAACAGAACTTGCTTCCTATTTCGAGTATGAAACTGAGAGCGGCGAAGCTGCATCTAAGGGTAGGGTAATTCTGCCTGTAGAACTAAGCAGTGAACAAAATAAGCTTATCCTTTATGCGGTTGATAATCTCCGAAATACATCTAAGTACGAGTTGAATGTATTTTCTTCCTCAATCAGTAGTATTGAAATCAAGGATGCGCTCGTATATCCTAACCCGGTATCCTCTTCTGCGGATTTTACCTTTGAAGTAAACGTGGCATCAAAGGTTTCTATTCAGATATTCTCAATCAGTGGAAGACTTCTCAGAAAGCTTCCTGCTGTTTCTTATCCATCAGGATTCAATCTCTATCCATGGGACGGATTGGACGCCCAGGGCAGACCCTTACCTAACGGCGTGTATATTTACCGATTGAGCGCCGAGGGCGAGGATGAAAGGTTTGCAGGATTGCGTACAGCGGTAAACGAAAAGTTTATCGTTATCCGCTAAAACTGAGAAAAAACTCTTGAAAGAGTTAACCTTATGGCTTGAGCCCTGGATGGGCGGAACTCTTCCTGTTTCGAGCATTTTTTACTCATGCGGGAAAAGAGTCATTTCTAACTATATACTTGGCTCCTTAAAACCCTCAGCCAGAGAACGCGCATACATGCGGCTTCTTGTTTTTTTTGAAGAAAAAATACGGGGAATCAAGCGCGCCAAGATAAGCGTCATTCATTCCGATATTACTCTAAAAGATCCAAGGTTTTCATTCGCTCAAAGCGAATCACTTGATTTGCGAGAAGATTTAATCTTCTCATCTTCCTTTGCTGATATTCTCGCGGACCAGACTATTCTCCACGGAGCGCTTGAAGAAGGAGATAAAATGAAACTGATTCTTCAGGCATTATACGGCGCACAACATCTGCTTGGCAATATTGACAAAGCCCGCCGTTTTTTTATTGATGAATGGAATTCTTTAGAAATTGTCAATAATGAACCTTTAGCCGAGTCTATTTCTCCTGACGGAGAACTGTACAGAATGAATTTAAGACCGTCAAAGGAGATAGGCATATCGCCGGCATCATTGTTTGATTGTGTTGTAACTTCAGCTCAAAAAATTACAACTGATAAAGAAAAAAGAAGCAAGAGTCTATCCCATCAATTAGAATCCCAACCGGTACATCTTGATAATTTGGACTCTTTACCACCAAGGCATAGCGCCCCTTATCGCCAAAGAAACAATCCTTCATACCGTGTCATTGATTTTGAACAAATATCCATTCTTTTGAAGAAAACTGGCATTGCATGAGACTGTCAAGAAGAAAGTTATGCCAAAGAAGTAATTAGTGCCACTTTAATTCCCATCGGCATACTTGCCCTCCGTTCTGCCAACGACAGCTTAGTTCCTCAACACAGACTTCCTTTCCGCCCAGCAGCTCGCATCCGCGTTTGAGCCAGGATTTTATTATTACGCAATGAAGGGCTCCACCGTTGTAGTCAGCAAGCTCTAGTAACGCTTTTTTTTGATGTTCATCAAGCACGGCAAGGCGGAATTCGCCTGAATCGTCGTAACGAGGCCATAGATGAGGCGTTCGTCTTAGCGCACTAGGAATTGAAACAAATGCGACAAGCGGTTTAAGAACTCCGCCGAGGTCGACTTCGGCAAGATAACTACCGAGTTCGCCAAGTATTGATTCATCGCCTCCCCCTATTTCACTTACGATATGTTCGTAAATTGACGTAAGATGTTCAAGAGGATACCACAATCTGGATTCGGCTTTTGATAGAGTGTTTGCAGCATCGGGCTGCATTTTAGCCAGAAATAGCTCGAAATCTTCTTCCGAAATCCGTTTCGATATCCAGTTTTTTATTGTTTTGAAAGAGTTACCTCTTGTACTTGCGATTAATGCCTCCTATAAAGACGTAAGAATACTAAAAAGCAAGCTATTTGTCAAGGTAAAGAATTACTTGTTTGATTTTTTCTTAACAACATCGAAGTAAAACTTAATATGATCCTTATAGCGCATGTTAAGTTTATAAATTGCGCTTATAATCAAAAAGCATTATTAAAGATGTCTTTATTTCCCTTTGCTCTTTTTAAGAATCTCTTTGTCTATCTTGAGTCTTAGTTCGTTTATCCTGTCCCTGTAGACGACCGCTTTCTCAAACTCCAGCTGTTCTGCAGCATCCTTCATCAGCTTTTGAAGTTCTGAAATCATTTCAACGCGATCCTCTTCGTTCTTAGGTTCATTGCTTAAGTCTATCTCAGTAGTCTTTCTGCCGTCTGCGACTCCTGTTGTAGCAAGCACCTGTTCTATTGATTTTTTTATGGTCTGGGGAGTTATACCTTTTTCTTCGTTGTATCTTATCTGTTTCTTGCGACGGCGTTCGGATTCGTCAATGGCGGCTTGCATGGATTTTGTTATTTTGTCTCCATAAAGGATAACGAGGCCGTTTACGTTCCTTGCTGCTCGTCCGGCGGTCTGAATCAATGAACGAGCATCGCGCAGGAATCCTTCCTTGTCGGCGTCAAGGACTGCGACGAGTGACACTTCAGGTAAATCAAGACCTTCCCTTAAAAGATTAATGCCTACAAGAATGTCAAAATCACCAAGTCTGAGACCTCTCAGCAGGTCAACACGTTCTATCGCGTTTATCTCAGAATGCATGTAATGAACCTTGAGATTCATTTCAGCAAGATAGGTGGCTAGATCCTCCGCCATTCGTTTTGTAAGTGTCGTAACCAATGTCCTTTCGTTTCTCTCTACCCTTGTACGTATCTCCTCGATGAGATCGTCGACCTGATTTGCAGTTGGTCTTATTACCATTGGAGGATCAACCAATCCTGTAGGTCTTACAACAAGTTCAATCACTCTGTTCTTTGAATTGAGTAGCTCATAATCGCCTGGAGTCGCTGAGGTATAAATTCTCTGACCGGCAAGCTCTTCAAATTCGGAAAATTTGAGAGGTCTGTTATCCAGAGCGGAAGGAAGCCTGAAACCGTGAGTTACAAGATTTTCCTTCCTGATGCGGTCTCCTTTGTACATGCCGTCTATTTGCGGAACTGCAACGTGCGATTCATCAACAATGATAAGATAGTCCTTTGGAAAGTAATCCAAAAGACACCATGGTCTGGAACCAGCCGGCCGTCCCGAAAGGTGTCTTGAATAATTCTCGATTCCTGGACAGTATCCGACTTCCCTGAGCATTTCTATATCATATTTTGTTCTTGTACGCAGGCGCTGGGCTTCCAGGAGCTTACCTTCCTTTTCCAGTTCGCAAACACGCTCCACCATCTCCTCGTGAATCGCCTTTAGGGCGTCCTTAAGAGAGGTTTCTGAAACCATGAAATGCCGGGCAGGAAAAACCATTACGCTTTTGGGTTCATCCTTGATCTTGCCTGATACGGCGTCGAATCTTTTAATTGACGTTATGTCGTCACCAAAGAACTCGACCCTCAGTGCTATGTCTTCGTGAGCGGGCCATATTTCCACCACGTCACCCTTTACTCTGAAGGAGGAACGCTTAAGTTCGTAGTCGTTTCTAGAATACTGCTCACGGACAAGATCAGAAAGGAGTTCGTCTCTATCCAGTTCCTGTCCCACCTTTATCATCTTAACGCGGTCGGCAAACTCTTGTGGTTCGCCAATATTGTATATGCACGATACCGATGCAACTATGATAACGTCTCTTCTTTCAAGTAGTGAAGCGGTAGATCTAAGCCGAAGTCTTTCAATTTCTTCATTAATATCAGCTTCCTTCTCTATGTAAAGGTCGTATTCAGGAACGTACGCTTCGGGCTGATAGTAGTCGTAGTAGGATATGAAGAACTCGACGGCATTCTCCTGAAAGAACTGCCTATATTCACCATAAAGCTGGGCTGCAAGCGTTTTGTTGGGACTCATAACGAGAGTTGGTCTGTTTACTTGTGCAATTACATTTGCCATTACGAACGTTTTACCTGACCCTGTTACACCCAATAGCGTTTGATGTCTTACGCCCTTGTTCAAGCCTTCCACAAGTTGTCCTATAGCTTCTGGTTGGTCACCCTTGGGAACGAGATCTGTAGTTAGTTTGAAGTCTTTCACGAATAGATAAGAGCCAGTATTTCTTCGCGCTTGATGTGCGCCGCTTTTAGTATCGCTTCGACTGTACCTGCAGGCAGATCGCGTCTGTGAAACGGTACCGAAACCCTTGTGTTTTTATCTGTAGAATGCATTATAACGTGGCTTCCAGACTGATGATCTTCATGGAAACCTGCAGTTTTCAGTATGCGCATTATTTCTCTTGATTTCAAGGCTGGGATTTTATTCATCATTCACAGATATCTCTTCAACATAGCAGTTCGAATCGTCGCAAGAAGAGTCACCGTGCTCCTTCAAGCATTTCTTATAGCATTCTATTGCATCCTTGATCATCATTCGCACCTCTTCTATGGTTTCACCGTAGGAAATACATCCATCTAGAGAGGGTACGCAGGCTGTATAACCTCCTTCAGGTTCCTCGCGGATAATCACCTTAAAGCGACTCATATAATAGTATATCTTATCTAGTTATTCCGTCAACCTCTGTTGTTGACCTTTTGCGTAAATAGCTTAGAATAATGAATATGAGTGAACGATCCTTTGATCTTGTGGTCCGTGAAATAGTAAAATGGTCGTTAGCTGAGGACATAGGGACAGGGGATGCAACCACTAATTCCACGATTCCTGAAAAAGCGTCGGCAAGGGCCATAATTTTATGCAAAGAAGACGGAATACTTGCCGGAATTCCGGTAGCTAATGAAACCTTCAGACAGGTAGATCATAACAGTCAAATAACTTTTGACTACAGCGATGGCGATCGAATAAAGAAAGGCAAGCGAATAGCCGAACTGTCCGGATCCGCGCGCGGTATTCTTACAGCTGAACGTACAGCGCTAAATTTCCTCCAGAGGCTTTCAGGAATCGCGACTATTACAGCTCAATTCAGGGATGCAGTCAAGGGCACTAAGGCAAAGATTACGGACACCAGGAAGACCACTCCTGGTCTTAGGGTCCTTGAAAAATATGCTGTTCGTTGCGGGGGAGGGATAAATCACAGGATGGGTCTTTATGATATGATTCTCATTAAAGACAATCATATTGCTGCATGCGGATCGATAACTAATGCAGTTAAAGCCGCAAAAGAAACACAAAGGGGACTCAAGATTGAGGTAGAATGCAAGAGCATTAAGGATGTGAAAGAAGTCATTGGTCTTTCAGATATTGACAGAGTAATGTTCGATAATATGTCTGTAGACAACATCGAACAGGCAGTCAAGATAGTCAACTCCAGAATTGAGACGGAGGCTTCAGGCGGCGTCAACCTGAAGACCGTTCGCGAGATAGCTCTAGCAGGTGTAGATTATATCTCCGTGGGATACATTACTCATTCTGCAAGAGCCCTTGATATCTCGCTTGAAATCGTCTCAATGGAAGGTTAAGGAGTGTCTTTGGCTCGCCTTGGCGAGGCACGTTGGGTATTCGAAGATATACCAGGTGAAAAGATAAAGGATCTGGCAAAACAACTTGGGTTACCTTATTTGCTCGTTGTAGTGCTATGGAAGCGGGGATTAAGAGACGAGATATCCATTAAACGCTTTCTTAATCCTTCGGAGGAGATTCTTCATGATCCGTTTCTTCTTCCCGATATGGAGTCGGCAGTGACAAGGCTTCTTGCCGCTAGAGACAGGAATGAAAAGATTCTCGTTCACGGCGATTATGATACGGATGGAATATCAGGGACTGCTCTTCTTATAAGAGGCTTAGCCCGTCTGGGTTTCAATGCAGGTTTCTATCTTCCTCACAGAATCCGAGACGGATACGGGCTTTCCATAAAATCAATCGAGGAGGCGAAAAGAATAAATGCTTCACTCATTTTGACTGTTGATTGTGGTGTGACTGCGATTGAAGAATCAAGAATCCTTAAAGAAGAGGGATTTGAGCTTGTAATTACCGATCATCACGTACCTTTGGAATCATTGCCTGAAGCTGCGGCTGTTGTTGACCCCAAGAGAAAAGACTCCCGTTATCCCTTCCAGGAGCTTTCAGGAGTGGGCGTCGCTTACAAACTCCTTGCAGCCCTTTCGAGCCAGGTCAAGAATTGCGATTACGATGTCAACGATGATCTGGATTTAGTCGCTTTGGGAACCATTGCAGACGTAGTTCCACTGAAGGAAGAGAACAGGTTTTTTGCTAAATTCGGCCTTGAAAGATTATCAGAATCCGATAAACCGGGTGTATCTTCACTTCTTGAAATAGCAAAAATGAAAGGCAAGGCAGCAACATCTTCAAATGTAGCCTTCGGAATTGCACCGCGCCTTAATGCATCAGGACGAATGGCTGATGGTTTGATGGCTTTAAGGCTTCTTCTTACCGATGAGGAAACTGAGGCAAAAAAACTGGTCACAGAGCTTGATAAGCACAACAATCTTCGCAAACAGACGGAAGATGCAATGCTTGAAGATGCAAGGGTACTCACCGAGAGTATAATGGCTGAACCTTCGACAAAGGTAATAATCTGCAAGAGTCCCGAGTGGCACGAAGGAATACTAGGTATAGTAGCCGCAAGGCTTGTTGATGAGTTTTATCGGCCCGTAATCCTTTTTACTGAAAAGGACGGTGTACTAAAAGGTTCCGCCAGAAGCATTCCCGGGTTTCACATCTTCGAGGCTCTTTACTCAGCCAGGGATACAATCAGTAATTTTGGAGGCCATGAGGCTGCTGCCGGACTTGTTCTGCAACAAACTAGGTTCAAGGCTTTTAATGAATCCATCAACGCTTATGCATCTTCGATTCCTGAAGAGGTGTTCATTCAAAAGTTGAATCTAGATGCGGAGATAGAACTCAGCGATATTGACGATGAAATTCGAAACGGCATCAACAAACTCAGTCCGTTCGGCATAGGAAACCCTGAGCCGTGTTTTATGACAAGAGGCCTCGAGATTGTTGGAAATCCAAGGGTGTTCGGGAAAAATCATCTTGCTTTTACCGTTAGAAAATCAGGCGCGACATTTCCTGTAATGGCTTTTAGAAAGGCTGATCTCATTTTGACTTTAGAACCAGGCAAAAAGGGCGCCTTGGATATAGCATACGAAATAGCCGAGGATAATTACTGGGGGAAGAATACCGTGAAACTTATTGCTAAAGACATTCATCTTAATATACATTCGGAGGAATAATGGAAAAGCGTGCGCCCCAAAAGATCGATTGGGTGATGGTCGAATCAGAGGGATTTCGGTTCTACAATCTTAATCCTGAGGAAGGGATTCATATTTATTTCACAACCAAGACTACGTTTAATGACTCAAATGAGAATGATACGCAAGTTTCAGAGCAAATCAGGGCGCTTGGATTGTCGGACTCCATCGTAACCATGAAACAGACTCACTCCGATACCGTTGTATCGGTTGATTTCCCCCAGGAGATACAAGCCGACGCCTGTTTTACAACCATGACGGGTATTGCTCTGGTCGTCAAAGTAGCAGATTGTGTTCCTATCTTCCTTTGGAGTGAGCTAACAAAACTTATTGGTGTAGTGCATGCCGGATGGCGAGGCACATTATCAAAGATAGTCTTGAGATTTCTTGAAACCGTAGAGGGAGCCTTAAAACTGCCTCCTCACATGATAAAATACTCCCTTGGACCATCTATCGGTAATTGCTGTTATAAGGTTGGTCGCGACGTAATAGAAGCCTACGAAAGGTTGTGGCCGGAATCAAAGAATTTCTTTGAGAAGAAACGTGGGAACACTTATCTTGACTTAAGATCCGCGAATAGATTTCTGCTGAACTCCGTTGGAGCTCTTGAAGCAAAATCTCTTAATCTGTGTACGCACTGTGAGTCAAAGCGGTTCTACTCTTATCGCAGAGATTCCGGAAAGGGAAGGAATATCGGAATAATAATCATGGGTGAAACAAAAGCGTTGACATAGTTGATACTTTTTCTTATTCTTTTATCATGAATCGTCTTCACACGGTTTTTTCAACCATATCACCAGCCGTACTAATTACATCGGCCACTATGTTTATTGCCCTTTCTCCTTTTCTGAATAGATGGGAGGAGCTGATTCTGGCAGCAGCAATTATAGTAGTATCTTCTGTGCTGGGCAGGACAGGCATTATTTTTTGGTTGCGTTACTTAAAACTATCAATGCCTCTTGTATTATTGAGTGTTGTTTTTAATTGGATTACTTTTCTGCCTGAGGGTTTTAGCTCATTTCTAAATCCTAAGACTCTTACACAACCGGGAAGCCTTGATTTATTATGGAAAGCTCTAATGATTGGAGCCAGGCTTTCTTTTGCAATATTTCTTTCTCTATTTCTTGTTCATATCTGTAGTCATGAAGAATTAGTCTGGGGGGTTGCAAAGCTTTCAAAAAAAATATTCAGTAAGCCGCAGATAGGAGAGGTTTTAGCTCTTTCCTTGTTATCGGTTCCTTTTTTTCTTGAAAATTTGTCTAAGGTCCGAAAATGGAGAGATATTCCTCAGGCGATTCCAGAGGTTTTCGTTAAATCACAATCGATTACTGCACATCCTGTTGAGATTGAAGCCAAGAAACCTGGCTGGTTCCTTTTGTCATTGAGCGTTGTGTCGCTCGTAACAGTGATTATATACCGATGAGGCTAAAAGCAGTTATTGAATATCTGGGTACAAACTACTACGGATGGCAAGTCCAGCCGGATAAGGTTACTATCCAGGGAACGATAGAGAAAGCGCTTTTGCAGATCACTTGTAATGATATAAGGATAACTGGAGCAGGGAGGACAGATGCAGGAGTTCATGCATTGGGTCAGGTCGCGTCATTTGACTATACAGGGCACCTTGACACTTATCGTTTGCGATACGCTTTGAATTCAATACTGGATAGGGATATTTTCTTTCGCAGCATCGAAGAGACGAATCCGACATTTGACGCCAGGCGGGATGCATTCTCCAAGCTTTACAGATACAGAATTATTAGGGGTCGTTCTCCACTTCGCAGAAATACGGCGTGGGAGTATCATTTCTCACTGAACGTTGAAAAAATGCGAGAGGCTGCCGCTTTACTTCAAGGCACCCATGATTATGCTGCTTTTTGCGAGGCGGAGGATCCGCGAACCAGTCTTAAGGTTGATTCAATCGATGTCTCGGAAAAGTTTGACGAAGTTGAGATAGACGTCAGGGCGCGCGGATTTCTTTATAAGATGGTTCGAAGGATAGTAGGCGTAATATTAGACTGCGGAAGGGGGCGGATAGTATTAGAAACAATACCAAAACTATTCAGCCGATCCAAGCCTTGTCAGATAATAACGGCACCGGCAAATGGACTTGCGCTGATTGGAGTCGATTATACGCAGGTGTCTGAAGATAATAACTTACGGGCACATGCAATGAAGGAGTATTAATGCAGCTTTATCTTGATACTGGAAACATCAAAGAAATAAAGGAAATTGCGGACTGGGGAATTCTTGATGGAGTGACAACCAATCCCTCTCTGCTAGCCAGAGAAAAAGACTGCGGCGACTACCGCTCGCTTCTTAAAGAGATTTGCGATATTGTGAAAGGTCCTGTCTCCGCAGAAGTAACAGCCTCCGATACGGAAGGGATGATCAGGCAGGCGAATACCCTTTCGGAAATCTCAGAGCATATAGTAGTAAAGATACCGTGCGTTCCCGAAGGGCTTAAGGCAACTACAATGCTTTTCGAAGAAGGCATTCCGGTCAATATGACTCTTGTCTTTTCACCCCTGCAAGCCTTGCTCGCTGCGAACGCAGGAGCAACTTACGTTTCTCCTTTCGTCGGAAGGCTTGACGATATTGGTCATGAAGGAATTGAAGAAGTAGGCAAGATAGTCGATATATATGATAATTACGGAATAGATTCTCAAGTTATCTTTGCGAGCACCCGACACGTTGAGCATGTTCTTCAGGCAGCGTTGATGGGTGTAGATATATGCACTATGCCAGCATCAGTTTTCCGTCAGCTTGTCAGGCATCCCCTGACCGATATCGGGATTAAGCGTTTTCTTGATGATTGGGGGAAAACAGGATTTAGCATTGACTAATCCTTATCTTTCAAGATATATTCATGCAAGAATATAAAAAGGTGATTTGAAGAAGGCGTTGTCTATATCACCCTGGTCCTCCATGTGGTCTCAGGGTGAATCAGGAGGTTCACCGTCCGAGGCGTATTCAATTGAGGCTATGATTGAAGCGGGTTTCGATGTAACTCATATTTCTCCGGGGCATTCCAGGTCAACCGAATATGAAAGAAGGGGTAATCTGCGATTTATCCGTCCTTCAAATCCCTTTGATGATTTCAGGTTTCTTCTTGATACTGGCATTGCTATCCTTTATCGTTTTCCTGCGATTATGCGTTGGAAGAATCTCGTATTAAGATGGCTAAAGAGGTCGCGAGAAAGATTCGATTTGATTGTAGGACATTCCTCTGAAACCATTTTTGCCCTAAGAGAAGCTTCCCGGTATCTGGGGGTTCCAGCTCTGGCGAGACTTTATGGGATAAGCGCTACGTTGGAACTTTTGAGCAAAGGGCTGAGGCGTGAATTGTACTTTGACTTGATATCCTTGTTGCGTGATCCGCCTGATCATATTATTCTTACGAATGATGGAACTTGCGGAGACGCTATTGCGGCTCAGTTCGGGATATCTCCAAATAAATACGATTTTCTGTTAAACGGTTATGAACCGGTAATACCTTTGATGCCTTGTCATGAAAGGATGCCGAACTATGTTCTGACTGCTTGCCGTCTGGTTGACTGGAAGCGTGTGGATCGAATCGTCAAGGTAGCTAGTCTACTTAAGGAGAGATTGCCTGGATTGATATTCCTGATTCTGGGAGAGGGCCCTGAAAAGCCCAGGCTGTGTAATTTGATAAGGAAAGAAAAGGTAGAATCCACGGTTAAATTAATAGGTAGCGTTTCTCGTTTCAAAATGTATGAATACCTGCGGGGTGCTACGATGGTTCTTTTTACTCAGGACTTATCTAATCTTAATAACACCGTTATCGAATCGATGGTTTTCGGAAAACCGGTTATAACCATTGATGCGGGATGTACTGGAAAGATAATCCGGCACGGAAAGACCGGACTTATGTATCCTGCAGACGATATCGAATCTCTGGCTTCGGGTGTCGAAAAACTTGCTAAAGACGAATCGTTGCGTAGAAATTTGGGGCAGAAATCAATGGAATTCGCACTTAAAACATTCAAGCCCTGGCCCGAGAGAATTAGAGACGAAGCGGCAATTTACAGAAGATTTATATAGTCTTTAGTCGCTGAAGAAGTATTCGGAAATCATCAAGTCGAGGAATAAATATTTCTGAGAATCTCAAGCCGCCTTTTCGGACTAACAAAATTATATAATAAACCGTCATTGCTAGGACGGACGCACTAAAGGCAACTACAGTAGCCCACGGACCAAGATGAGACAACAGTAAGATGTTGCCTAATAAGTTTACACAGAGCGCAATTGCGCTTGCGGAAAAGAAGTGCCATGGTTTTCCCCAACTTGCGATTAAAAGTGAGGTGTAAAGCTGTGGAATGGTATATACGACGGTTGCTGGTAAGAGCGCCCATAAGAAGGGAATGCTTGGTGTAAAAGCCTTTTTAAAAAGGATCGGGATCAGCCACGGTGCGGTTGCTGCCAGGATAATGGCAATTACGAACGTAGCGATGAGAGAAAGCCGTATTGCTCGAGCTGCAAATTGTTCCTTGTTTTTTTCTCCTACTACTGCACCATACAAAGCCATTGCAAGGGCTTGTGGAATAAGCATCAAGAGATTTGAAACAGTCATTGCCTGTGAAAGTAATCCTACTTCATCAGGCGGACGGAACTGTTTGAGCAATATGACTCCTACAGTAGCATTAGTCTCAAGGGCTATTCTTGCCAGGTATACTGCAATGGTAAAGGATATCGCTTTAATGAGAAAGGAAACGTCAAATTTTGCGCCTCGAACGCCGGTTTCTCTAAATGAGAGTATTGTTGTAAGTATTGCGTTGAGGGTTTGGGCTGCAAAGTAGGCCAAAGCAAAACCTTCGACTGAAGGCCAGATTAAGTACAAGAGAATGGTACACAAAGCGGTTCTTACGAAACTCGAAATCAAATTGATGATGTTCATGACGCCTATGCGGTTTCTTCCCAGCAGGCAGCTTTGAGTAGTAGTGTAGACGACGGTAAAAAAGGTTCCCCCTGAAAAAAAAGTTTTTGTTATTGCAGTTGCTTCAACAACCGTCAATGATATCGTCATCCAGGTGCAAAAAGCGGCAATTAAACCTGTCAATAAAGAAACGAGCGTGGAAGTCAGGAGTACATCTTTGGCTTTAAATGGGGGCTTGTCAATAAAAAAAGCAACCGAGTTTCCAAGTCCCAAAGACGCAAGTGCAATTACGATGCTTGCTATGTTCATTGCCGGGGTTATAATTCCCTTTCCTGCAGGACCTAGTACTCGAGCAAGTATTAGATTTGTGATGAAGTTTAGTAAGGATACAGCCGAGAGGGTAAAAAAGGTTCCGACAGCTTTCGATGCGAAGCCACCTCTATTTTTCATAACTAATGCTTCTTTGTTAGAAGAGTATCGTAACATCTTTCTAATAAGTCAACCGTCAATCTTATGTCGTGAAAATCTTCCACGAATTTTCGGCCTTCTCTTGAGATTCTTGGCCATTCTTTAACATCCTTTAGGAGGTCAATTATTTTCGACGCCAAATCTTTACAGTTGTTTTCTTGGGCCAGATAAGGATATTCTGGGGGAAGGATGAAAGGGATATCTGCATGTATTGTGGATACAACAGGCAAACCGCGCGCTTGAGCCTCAAGGATAGTTGTGGGCGCTCCCCCCTCTGTTTCTCCTTCTTTGGAAGTCTTGCTAGGTGCTAAAAAGAAATCTGCATCTTCGAATTCTTTGAGATAATCATTGTAGTTCAAAAAACCAAGAAAAGATATGTTCTTCAGATTCCTTGATACAACGTAACTTTCTGCCGCAGCTCTTTCCGGTCCGTCGCCGACTATTCGAAGCTCCATGAGCGTTCCATTGTCCCTCAGGATCTCAACGGCCTTTAATGCATCGAGAACCCCTTTCTTTTCTATCATTCTTCCAACCCACAAAGCCTTAGGTAATCCTGAAATGCCCTTATGCTGACGAACGCGGATTTTTTCAAGCGGAATGCCTATCCTTTGAATGACTATTTTCTCAGCAGGAGCGCCTAAGGCGACTAATGCCTTTTTCATGAAGGGACCTTCTGCAAAAAAAAGATCGCATTTCTTGAATAGTTTCTCGTATCGGCTTCGCCAGATTGCTCTTTTTGGAAGAAGTGAAACATCTTGACCATAGAATGTTACCGCCATCGGTAATCGCAGGATATTCTTCAACGGCATTGAATACGCACCCCATGTACCGAAATGCGCATGCAGCAGGGATATCTTTTCTCTCTTGAATAATTCAGCCGACAACTTAAGGGAAATATATCGAAATGGCGTGATGAATTGCATTCCAGGTCGAGGAAGAGGGATTCCTGTTTCGTACAACACCCCTTTATTAAAGACAAACTTGTCCAGGTTCTTCGACAACAGAGAAACAGCTACCGGTCTGTACCTTTTCATGTAAGACAGCTGATGGTATATGAAAGTCTCCGATGATTCAAAAAAACAGTAGTGGAAGTGACCTACGGATATCATCGAGTTTTGCTGTTTATGAAGTATGAGCCAAAGATTCTTGCCGGACCGACAACCGTCAAATGCTCTTCGGCTACCGCGCCGAAGCCTTCCTTGAACCTTTCAACTCCTTCAAGCCCTGAGCTTGGTCCGAAATCATACACTTCCAATCCTCTTGCTTCCATTTCTTCCATGATACTCCAATGCAGAAAGTGTCCGGCGCCAGCTAAAGGCTCATCAATGCTTGCGCCGTGCCAGTAGACGGCTCTTTTCTTTTCAAAAAAGACCAATGCACAGGATTGAGGAAGTCTGTCTTTCCATGCGATAAAGAAGCACCCCATGTTTTCCGGAAGAATTATTTCTCTGATGCGGCGGAAGAAATCCTCCTTGTAGATCCTTGCCGGACGTTTTTTCCATCTTGCCAAAGAGATTTCGTAAACTTCCAGATAGGCTTTGAAGTCTTCGTTTCTTCGCGCAGGTGCAACGATAATACCTGATTTTTGGGCTTTTCTCAGCTGTCTCTTATGATTCTCACTTATCTTCTTATGCCTGTCCTTAATCTTTAGGAGATGGGTTTTAATAAACACAGTTCTGAATTCGGTGTTCTTGAATGGTGAATCCGGTCTGAGATGAACAAGAAACCTTCCTCGCGTTCTTTTATCCAGTTCTCTCCAGTATTCGGCGATCACCTCACGTTCCGGTGTTCTTAAGGCAACCGGGCCCGAAGGAACACCTGGAAGTGTCGACTCATAACCCTTGAGAAATCCCTTTGCCAATTTGATTTCTCTCAAAGGAGTAACAATTTCCTTCCATTCAAAACTTGCATCCTTGCCCAGATCTTGAGTGACTTTGTGCCATTGAGAGGAAGAAAAAAAAGTGCTCCACGGCGAGTTTTTGTATGCCTCATCCCATACTTTGTGATCAACGAGCATAATAATCAAGGAGTTTTGCCACGGCGTCAATTACATCATTTGCGTCCTTTTCGGATAATGCTGGAGAAAGAGGTAGAGAGATGGTTCTATCGGATATTTTTGCAGCGCAAGGAAAATCTTCTGGCTTAAACCCGAAGGTTTTCCTGTAAAAAGTCTGCTGGTGAAGAGAAATAAAATGTATGCCAGCACCAATGCCTTCAGCCTTGAGAGCTTCCACGAAATGGTCTCTGTCTATCCTTATCTTCTCAAGCTCAAGTCTTAAAGGATACAGATGTTTAGCGTGTTTGCCTTCTTTCGGTTCGGGCGGTATCTCGATTCCCCTCATATTTCCAAAAACCTTGGAATATTTTCCCCAAATATCATCTCTTCTTTTCCAGCTAAGATCAATTCTTTCCATCTGATGAATGGCCAACGCAGACTGCAAATCAGTGAGATTCAACTTGTAACCTGGTGCAACCGTATCATAGAATTTAAATCCCTCATCCTTGAAACGATTCCAGGCGCTCCGCGTAACGCCGTGCATCCTCATAAGCTTCAATCTTTCCGTCCAATCATCCCTATCCGTTGCAATCATTCCTCCGTCAGCTGTTGTGATGTTTTTGGTTGCGTAAAAACTGAAACAGACGGCGTCGCCCAATATTGCAACGTGTTTGTTCTTGAATCTGGACTCTATTGCATGTGCGGCGTCTCCTATCACGGCTATACTTGAATATTCTGCCAGGCTTAGGATTTCACCCATATCACATGGATAGCCATGAAGATGTACGGGGATAA
>JAAYVC010000023.1 GCA_012517375.1 bacterium
AGCCTTGGGCGCAGTTCCCCGGTTGCTACCGATAACGGTAACCGCGATTTATCACAATAATGCTTCACTTTATTTTATCTCTCATTAGCTTCTCCATGGTGTCGGCCGATCTCAAGACCTTCACTCCCGGCCCCTTGCAAGAAGCCTGCGGATGCTGAAGCCGACGCTCAACGGAAAAGCGTCGTCCGTAAATCGCCGCACGCCTGATTCCAGATTCCGTGTCCCGATTCCGGTCGAGTTCGAGACGGTCAGCATGAACTGGTGTCCGTAAGTCGAGCCGCCTATGCCTGCAACGAACGAGCCTGTTATCCGCTCCTCCGGTATCAGAGGCTGCCCGCCGAGGTAGGGGTAGAACTCACCCAGGAGCGCTATCTCCTCGAAGCGCCCGACGTTTTTTAAAAAAATCACCATGAGGCCTGCACCAACCCCCATCCGCCCTGCATCCACGTCGTACCCTGCTGTCAGAGAGGGTATCACGCGCTCCAACAAGGGACCCGAGGCAAGCGTTACATTAGGAAAGACGCTCCAACGCCTCAGCGTGTCCGGCTTGTACGTGAAACCCTCTACGCCCGCCCTTGCCTGAAGCCAGAGCTTAGGGAAGAAGCGCGAGCAGCTCAAATCGGCGTCGTACTCTGCATGGTATGAAGTCCGCGACAAGCCGAGCTCCAGTCCCGGCATTATCGTGTACTTAAGACCCAGAAGGGTGTTTGAGCCTATGTCCAGGCCGAAGAAGGTCTCGAGAGGGCTGTCAAGAACGCTCCCCATGAACCGGTGCTGGAAGTCGAACTCGAGTGCGCCAGGGTTCAATGCCGAGGGAAGTTTTACGTTTGTCATTCCGAGGGGGTAGGCGGAAAGCGCCAGCGGAAGTAGAATAAAAAAAGCTCCTAACCTTTTCATTACCTGCTCCTTTGATTTCGGTTAAAGCCCTAGCCATATTATGGGAATTTATTAAGGCTTGTCAAGGTCAATGTTGTAAGTTGTTTAATTCAGGTCGCTTGGTACGAAAAAGGGGAGTTGCATAAATTCCCCCCTCCCCCCTTAATAAGGGGGACTGTAGGGGGTGGCCCATTAATAAAGGAAGCTTAAGACCTTAATAATGGAGGCTATAAGGATAGGTCCATTAGCAAAAAAGGACGCAGGAGTTCTTGCCTCCCTTACTAAGGGAGGCGTAGTCGCTAGAGGCGCCATGCGAAGCCGGTGGGATTTAGGTAGAACCACATTTTTCTACCACCACTGAAGTGTGGTATAGCTAAACACGATCATCTTAATGTCTTTGTCGTTTTTGTACGATTCGATTAATTTGGGTGTCATTTTCCAGCTCAGGACATTTTTTCCCTTCTCATAAAGTGATAGTATTTTTTTCATACTCAAGATGAAGACCCATATTTTATTTTGAATCTCCAAATCCGCTACTAAGGCATAATAAGGAATACACCCAAAAGCCTTGCATGCCTTTTGTACTTTTTCGAATTCGTCATTATCAATATAAATTCCTTCAGTCTCAGTACCATGCTTACGTGTTCTGCTTTTTACAGAAATGCCCGCGAGTTCTTTTGTCTTTGGGTTTCTGGCGATAAGATCAATTCCTGTGTGGTCAACCCTGGCACATTCAAAGCCGTTTTTAGAGAGCCAATATAAAACGAGGTTTCTCCAAAATCTCCTGAAATTTTCTGGTGTCTGCTGCTTTTCATTCATCTTCTCCTTGTAGCGTCATATTAAATAAAAAGCCTACTTAGGGAGGAGGGGCTGTCAAGCGAGATCGACGAAAAACAATCAACGACACAAGCATAGACTTATCTGTTCGTGGGTAGGGGGGCGGGGGCTACTTTACTTCTACCAGCTTGTAAATTCGGCTGGACTGGACAACGTAGGTCGAGGGCGGTTTCTCACCCTCGGGTACAACACGCGTAGTTGCGATGTATATGGAGTCCTGCTGCTGGATGAGTAATCCCTCTTCAGGCGAAAACCACATGCTTCCCTTTACCTTGCCCTTATCCACGACCTTAAGACCCTTGCGCTCGTAAGGCACAACCGTCTCACCCTTGTAGTCGATTCGCAGACACATGTAGTCGCCCGCTTTCTCCCAAGCCTTGACCTCGAACTCGTTAGTCGTCGTGATAACGCGCTCCTCGAGCACGACCTTTGTTTCCTGAACCCACGTATCTCCGGGTCTTAATATTCTATCCGGGAATGTGGGCTGGGTCTCTTCGTAAAGCTTCTCTGTGCGCTCCCTTGTTACGGGTATCGCGCGCGGGGCAGTGCCCGTATCCCTAATCTCAAGCGAGTAAATCTTGCCGTTGGACGCCATGCTGTAGGTGACCACTGTTGGAGCAAAACCGGCGCCCTCGCGCATAAGCTTCGTGACTTCTTTAACATGGAACGATGAATCGGCATTCATCGACTCGACTGTCATCTCGGTAGTCAATACGTTTCCGAAGGGTCCTCCCCGTTCACCCATCTCCCAGCCTTCTATCTTCCACGTTCCCGTGACTTCGTTCTTGTAGACGTACGTCTTGCCCTGCTCAAGCTTCCATAAAAGCTTCACGGGTCTTCGTTCGCAAGCGGCAGCAGCAAGGACCAGAAAGACGAGTCCCGATACAAGCAACGCATCCGCAGGCGTTATCGACTTATGCGTATTCCTGCGGAAGCGGTTCATTTCAGTTTCCTCCTCCATTAATGTTCGCGTACGAGGCGCTGCGCGCGGAAGGTGTGGGGCTGCCGAGACTTAGAGAAACAAGCTCGGTTGAAAGCGCGGCTTCGGCATCGTCTGAGACCATTGCAGGAGGTTCGGCTGGCATTCCCTTGAAGTAAGACGCTTCGTGCAAAGCGAGCGCGGGCGCAATGGGTGTACGCAGGAAAATGAACGCCACTAATGCGGCTGCCGAGGCAAGACCTGCGCCTGCTCCGGCGAAGATCCATCTCCACCATACCTTTGGTTTTGCGGAGCGTCTTTCAATCAGCTTCGCCTGGACCCTTGCCCACATGAACTCCATGCTTTCGGGTTCCGAGCGCGGGACCAGCGCATTGCGCATTACCCTCGTTAGCCGGGTCTCTCTGGCTAACGCCTCGCGGCAAGTGGGGCAGGAGCGCAGATGGGTGCGGAGCAATTTGGTTTCCTCGTCGGTTGTCCGGCCAGCGAGATAGAAAGCAAAAAGACCCTCTGCATTGCTGCAGTTCAGGATATCGGTTTTAATTATCTCTTTCTTCCTTAAGACCTGAGCGCCGTGTTGGTCTCCAGTGCGCTTACTACTCTTCTTTGGCAAAACCTGCCTCCATATCGCGTAATCGTGGAGCTAGGAGTTCCTGAAGACGTTTGCGCGCGCGGTGGAGATGAGTTCGGACGGTTACTTCCTCGCAGTCGAGCACCCTCGCTATCTCTTCGTAGCTTAACTCATCCACGAAGGAGAGTACGGCAACCCTTTTCTGGCGTTCGGACAGCTGCGAGAGAGCCCAGTTTATCTGTTCCCTTAGCTCGGCGCGCCTTCGATGTTCGTCGGGCGTCCGGCCGTCTTCAAGGGAAATCGCCTCTTCATCGCCCATGTCCTCCAGGGAGATGGTTTTTCTCCTTTTCGCGCGGCGTAAACGGTCTATGGACTCGTTAGTTGCGCTTCGGGCAAGATACGTTTTTAAGGCATCCGCCTTCCGCATTCGCTCCACATTTTCAAAGAACCTTACGAAAACCTGCTGAACCACATCGTCGGCTTCAGAATGGTCGCCCAAAAAACCATAGGCAATAGAGTACAGCAAACGCTTGTAACGCTCAACAATCTCGCGGCTTGCGTCGTCTGAGCCGCGCCTTATATCAGCGACAAGTTCCGCATCTGAGCGTATTACGGGTTCAGAATGCTTCTTATTTCTAGACGAAGAGGCGTTATTATTCGTTGACGCAAAAAGGGCGTTTAAAAACTTTCTATCAAGGGGGTCCAAACGGATTTTTTTTAGCTCCGTCCCGCAAAGTCCGACATCCACAAAAATATTTTAGCTAGATATCCTTATAAGTCAACTGCTTGTTCGATTATCCGCGCCCGGTCTTTCAAAAATCCTCCTTTATTGACAATTTTTGATATTGGGCTATGCTTTTGCATCCAGCCCAGGAGGAACGATGATAAAGAAGATAAGTATGTTTTTTTTAGCGGGGACACTCGGTCTTGGTGCAAAGATATGGGTAAACGCGATACGAGACCCCGGCGCCGAGCTTGGGCAGGGCGACTGGACTACCGACAGTATGGGGATTAGCGATAGTGCACGAGTAAACGCGCACGATCCCGAGCGGTCATTTACAGGTAGTTATTCATTTCTTACGGATACTAAAACCTATTGCGGCGTGGTCGACGGAGGAGTAAGGGTTTGGTGCGGACAAAACTTATCAGTCCCCAAAGCCGTATCCGATATCGATAGCTGCATCTGGATGTACAATCTGGCGCATGGTCACGAAGATTCCATCGCAAACGCATATATTAGTTTTCACTCCACTTCTTTCAAGACGATTATCTGGGAAGTGGGTCATGTAGATAATTCATATCCTCCCGGCGAGACCGCTTATGTGATTGCCGTACCGTTTCCGAATATTGGCGAATGGAGCAGGGTAGAGAATATTCTAAGCCAGCGATGGACAGAACATGGTTGGTCCGGAGAAGACACTATATACAGAGTTCAGCTTAACTCAATCGGTCAGGCATTCGGGAACAGGTGGTACGGTCAGGAGGTTTCCTGGGACGATGTATTTCTTCGCAGTGTTGCATACTACGACTACGCGGCAAAAAGCATAGACTCCGACCCGCCTGACGCCGGCAAATACACTCCGAAGGTTACGTTCGCTAATGAAGGCATAAAGGATGACAAGCAGGGGTGGGTGTGTGCCGAGATACTCTATGGAATGCAAAGGGTGTACGCTGATTCCCAAAAGGTATCCATCCCCAAGGAATCATCCCTGCAGGTGACGTTTAAGGAGTGGAGCGTTCCAGACTCCGGGGTATACGTGGTAAGGGCTTATACCAGGCTCGAACCCGATGAGCTTGCAGAAGACGACGCACTCATTGAACCGCTTACCGGCATCGCGGAGCCATCCTCACCCGAAACTCCTGTAACACCGTTCTCCTTCGAGCTAGACCAGGCAATCATCCGTTTTGCCGTTCCATACTCCACCAATGTCAGCCTGAAGGTCTACGATATAAC
>JAAYVC010000024.1 GCA_012517375.1 bacterium
AAAACGCCATGGAGCGTTTTGCAAAAAGCTCCTCTTGGGTTCGTGAAAAAATTTGTGTTTCTGCCGTAGGCTTCAGAACAAAACAACTATCTTGTCTTGACTTCCGGGCTAATTTACCTATAATAACAATCTTGCGCCGTTAATTCGGTGGTCTCTGGGCGGCGATCCCCCTCGATGAAAGGTTGGTCGCCGTGTCTGTTATGGTAAACCCTTCAAACAGCACTGGGGTGCTATAATGGATGCGAAAGATGCAGACAATAGTAAAGAAAGCACTGGGGACCCACACCATCCTCGAATTTACAGGCTGCCCTGCGGAGCGGCTTACGGATTCAGGAGAAGTGGAGCAGGCCTTTCGCGAGGCCGCACGGCGTTCAAACGCCACAATTGTAAATTCGCTCTTCCACTACTTTAACCCGCATGGTGTTTCAGGAGTGGTGGTGATAGCGGAGTCGCATTTTACCGTTCACACTTGGCCCGAGCACGGTTATGCCGCTATTGATTTCTTTACCTGTTCGGATGACGTGGACATTGATATAGCGGTTGAACATCTGCGCAGATGCTTGGAACCTGAAAGAATCAGCCGCAAGACGTTTGAGCGTGGAGTTTTTGATTGACTGAAAGCGAGTTGTGGTATACCGAGGAGTACACTGAGCACATACGCTTCAGTTATCGGGTAACCGATCTGCTCCTCAGGAAACAAACAAAGTACCAACTCCTTGAAATCCTCGAGACGCCCGAGTTCGGGCGTCTCATGTTATTGGACGGAAAGGTGATGGTCACGGATAGAGATGAGCATATCTATCATGAGATGCTCGTTCATCCGGCCATGCTTATTCATCCGGCTCCGAAAAGAGTTCTCGTTGTAGGCGGTGGGGATGGAGGCACGATAAGGGAGATTGTAAGACATCCTGCTGTCGAGAAAGCTGTGCTCGCTGAGATCGACGATGAAGTCATCGAGGCTTCAAAGAAATACTTCCCAGTCTTAACGTCGGGGTTATCCGATCCTAGAGTTGAGTTGCAAATAGGTGATGCCGCGGAGTTTGTCCGAACAACGAAGGAGCGTTTCGACATCTGTTTTATCGATTGCACCGATGTCGCAGGACCGGGACCTACCGAGATCGCCGGCACTCTGATAACTGATGAGTTTCTCGATAATCTCAGAAGCATTATGACTGAAGACGGGATAATGGTAGCTCAGTCGGAAACGCCCGTGTATTCCACCGCTTACCTCAAGAACTACACAAGACGTTTGAAAGAGCGCTACAAACACGTCGCGGCCTACGTAATAATGGTTCCATCATACGCCGGACTCTGGTCGCTTACCTGGGCGGCAAAAACAATCGATCCATTCACTGAGATAACCCGTACCCCTCCCCCCGGTCTCAAATATTTTACGCCTGCCCTCTTTAAGGGTTGCCTTGAGATGGGCAGGATTGACCTCTGGGGTGAGCGGCCTTAGGGAAAAATCGACCCCGCCTTCACCTTCTAGCTCTCTAATCCTAAAGCTTATAAGTCGTCATCAAATAAATCTATACGCCTTGCGTATTTCGACTTTGTGTTTTTTGAAGCAAGTGCGGAAACAAGCATCTGATACCGTGATGCAGATGTAGCTGTTTTCGATAAATACTCATTCCGATTCAATAACACCTTCTCATACTTAGTCCGCTCTCATGGTCAATTCCCTTAATAATTGACTTTGCCCCAAGAACGTTTATTATCAAGCGTGGACTTTCCTGTTGCAGAATTTGACCGCGCAAACAGAGCAGGCGCCATTGTATTTATTTCTCTCATACTTCTCTTCCTCCTTGCGGCTTTGGCCCCCTTTGACTTCGAAAAGTATGTGAAGGAATTTCCCATTAGATGGCTTTTAGCAGGGATTGGCTTATTTTATCTTGTCCTGATGCTTATTGTTACTGGATGGGCGCCGGCAGGTTATAGACTGACAGATACCGAGTTTGTGGTTCGCAGACGCTTTTTCGGAGAGAAACGGTATCCGCTGCAGTTTTTCGAACGTGTGGAAAATGCGGAAGGCATATTTAAGGCCGGCTCGCAAAAGGTTTCGGGGTCAGCCGGGCTCTTCGGTTATTTCGGCGCTTTTCGCAACCGTGAATGGGGGAAATTCGAAGCGCAGGCGACAAACTCAGCAAAGGCATTAATCATTTTGGGTACGAAGAAACTCCTTATTTCTCCTCGAGAGCCTGAGCTGCTAAGGGAGATTCTGACCGCTAAGCTTATCCGCAATAAGAAGTAGAAAAGGAAGAAGGTCCCAGCCTTTCGGCAAGGACCTTCGGACCATGGGAGGAGTGCAGGAATTTCAGATCACACTAAATCACCTAAGAACTCTTTCCTCTATCCTGAACCATTCAGCCACTTAATGGCCTGCTCCTCATTCAAGAAAAACTCCGTTTTAACTTGTTTCCCCAATCTTTCAATCATTATCCTTCCCACAATCTTAACTTCAGGTCTGCTCCCCACAACTGCCACTTTAGAAAAACCTGCGGCTTGCGTTTCATCGGCAAGTTGCTCCCTGACATCCTCATCCGGGAAAGATTCTATGTCTGAAAGATCGATAAGAGCTCTCCTGGTTTCCTTTTTATCCATAAGTTCCCGGAATATCTTTCCCAATTCAACAACGTCTTTCCTGCCGCACAGCCCTACGAATCTTATTCTCAGGGCATTATGATCTTGATCAAACCACACACGGTGTTTCATACTACCTTCCGTATTCTTCAACTTTACGCCTTAGCAATCCCACTATCATTACGCTAAGACAATCATGCTTTCAGGATGATCTTGTCTCATACGTAAAGAATTTAGGGAAAAACTTAACCTTATCAATAGGACATCTAACCTATATCTTGCGCTACTAAAAAAGCCCTACCCCCTGAATCCTTAGTTGCTATAAAAGCCCTTTTGTGACTGCGTAACGGGTCAGTTCTGCAGTGGAATGAACACCCAGCTTCTCCATGATATGAGCGCGATGGGTCTGCACCGTTTTAAAGCTTATTTTTAGAATCTCTGAAATCTGTTTGCTGGTATAGCCTTCAGCGATGAGTTTGAGGATTTGGCGTTCACGCGATGTAAGTTTTGCAGGTCCTTGACGCGAACCTCCTCTGGACTGACCTTCCTGGAGCTGTCTTCTCAGTTTTTCAGAAACGGATGGCGAAAGGAATGTTGACCCTCTATAAACGCTGTGTACGGCTGACACTAAGTCAGAAACCACAACATCCTTAAGAATATATCCTGAAACACCAACTTTGAAGGAATCCAGAATATACTCTTCGTCATCATACATCGACAGTATTAGTATTTTAGTTTCAGGTATTTTCTCTTTGATCTTACGTGCGGCTTCCACTCCTGAAAGCAAAGGCAGCGCCATGTCAAGAACAACCACGTCCGGTTCTTCCTGAATGCAGACATCAACGCCTTTCAACCCGTCTTCTGCTTCAGCAACTATTTCTATATCGGACTCCTGTTCCAAAAGAACCCGGATGCCCTTTCTCACAACTGTGTGATCGTCTACGAGAACAACTCTTATTTTATCGGTCATTACTCCTCCGGTTTCATTCTATTCATAATGGGCCGGATTGCAACCTCGACTCTAAGATGCGTACCTTCGCCCGGCGAAGATTCAAGTTCCATTCGTCCCCTTATTAAAGCGACCCTTTCCTGCATTGAATGCAGTCCCAATCCTCTGTGTTCAGAAAGCGTTTTATCCAGGTCGAACCCCTTTCCGTCATCCGATATGGTAAATCTAAGTAGGGGTGCATCGTAATCAAATACGATTCTAATCTCTTCCGGCTCTGCATGTTTTAATGCATTATTCACAGCTTCCTGGATAATCCTGTAAATCATGATTTCGGTCTCCTGTTCGGTGCGCGGGAACTCATCTTCAGTCTCTACTTCAACGCTGACCCCTGTTGCAACAGCTACGGATCGTGCAAGCGCTCTTACTGCAGCAAGAAGCCCCAAATTATCAAGGGCTGGTGGTCTTAAATCGTAAGAAAGATCTCGAATGAATTTCTGAGTCTCCTTAACCATATCCTTTGCCTCTTTTATTCTGCCCTGGGAGTTTTCGTTTTGATTCATCTCGGGCGTGGAAAGAATCAAAGCTATGCCTGTGAGCTGCTGTGCGATTTCATCGTGAAGAACGCGAGCAATGCGTCTGCGTTCTTCCTCTTCGGCCTTTACGAGTCTGATATGCAAATCCGTAATCTGTCTTTCACGCTCTCTAAGATTCTCGTATGACAAGGCGAGTTCTCTCGATTTACTCTCTGTGGCGAGTGCCGACGAGAAGCTTTGCGATGCGGTCCAGAGCAACCTTATGTCCTCAACATCCCATTCTCGTCGCTTTTTTGCCTCATCGAATCCTATGGCGCCCCAGAATCTGCCTTCGACGAATATCGGAAGTACTAAATAGGCAACAATACCCTCTTTAGAAAAAGTCTTTTTTTCTTGTTCGGGCATCTCATCCACTAATCCATGCATATCCTCACCCGTAGAAAGTCCGGCCAGCCACCTTTCGAATCCTTGCTCATAGTAAAGTCTGTTCATGTTTCCATTATCGAGTTGAGGCACATCTTCAGAAACCCATCTGTGCGTTCTGTTCATGAAATACTTGTCGTCTTCATCTTTATCATGGGAAAAAATATACACTCTGCTCACTTCTGTGACCCTGCCCAACCGTTCAAGAAACTCATGTATCGAGTTGTCAGTAATTCCTTCCGCAAGAAAAAGCGAAGACACTTCGTAAAGGGCTTTCTCGTATTCCATCCTGAGTCGTAAAGCACGTTCCGATTCCTTACGCTCCGATATGTCTCTTGCTATGCCTTGTACCGCAACAATCTCGCCTTTGTCGTTTTTTATCCAGTTCCAACTCAGGGAAAACCAGTGACGGATGCCATTCTTGTCATAGATTTCAGAGTCAATTTCCTGCACAGGATGCGATTCCCGCAGTGATTTTGCGAATACGGCTCTGAGCATGATCATCTCGTCCTGAGGTATGGCCTGTATGACTGACTGAGGGTTCTTAATTATTTCGTCAGGCTCGTATCCAAGACGCCTGGAGGCCGGGGACACGTAAAGAATTTGGCCTTTAATTGTAAGGAGGAAAATTATATCCATAGAAGTTTCAACCAGCGTTCGATAACGTTCCTCTGACTCAGCCAACGCATTTTCTGCAAAACGTCTTTCCTGCTCTTCAAAGAATCTATCCATGGCAGCGCCGACAAGACGAGCGAAGGTTTGAAATTCCTCAAGTTCAAATTCGGACCACGTCCTTGGCTCTTTTGAATCGCATACCCCTATAAAGCCGTAGAAATTTCCCACTATTTTTATCGGCGCAAACATACCTGACTTGGCATTTGATTCCCCTAAGAACCTCCCTTCTTCAGTTGTTGTATCAGGTGACGTTTTAACAACTAGGCTGCCGGAAAGAAAATTCTTATAGATTTTCGGGAAATTTGAATAATCGTAACTTGATCCGAATATTGATTTTTTTTCTTCCTTCTTCCACTCGTGAGTTATCCGAAAATCATTCTTGCCTTCAAGATTTGTAGCAAGGTAGACCCTATGCGCTTCAAATACTGAGCCAAGAATCTTCAATGAATCCATAATAAAGACGTCAAGATCATCGATAAGTATCGCCTTATTAAGTATCTCTGTAATTGTAGTCTGATATATCAATCTTACCCTTAATTGCTCCTCGGCTTTTTTAATATCCGAAATATCTGTGAGAACGCCGAGTGTGGCATGAAATCTGCCGTCGGAATAGTATACCGGCGCCGCATTAACCAAAACATCCCTTAGTGAACCATCTCTGTTTATAAGTGATAATTCGTATCGGGAGGTTTCACCTTTTTCCCTTCGCAATGTCTCATTAAGAATCAATTCCTTTTGATCTAAAGGAACATAGTCGGTTATTAACCTACCGACAAGCTCCTCTGCATTATAACCTAAAAGCTCAGCCATCTTGGGATTCACAAAAAGGATCTTCTCATCCGGGGCCACAAGACCTATCCCCTCCTGTGCAGTATGAATCAGAGTTCTGTACAGCTCTTCGCGTTCACGAAGAGCTTCTTCGGCTTCTTTGCGCTCTGTGATGTCGCGAACATATTCTATGAGCCCTTTCATCTTTCCGGTAGATAAGTCCATCAAGGGAAAGGTATAAAGTTCGACCCATCCAACGCTTTCACCTTCAGGTCCTCTTTTCGGTACAACTTCGTATCCGGCTTCTCTCGTCTCCTTCGTTCGCTTTCCCGGACAAAACTCACATACTTCGTGCCTGTTATGATAGACTTCATAGCACTTTTTCCCGATGAAAGGCGCTGAATGAGCATACCACTTTTCCATAGTCGGGTTTACTCGGACAACATTAAGCTCATTATCCAGGATGCTTAACCCATCCTGTATACTTGCAAATATGCTCGCAAGGAATCTCTCTCCTTCACGAATGGCCTCCTCGGCTTGCTTTCTTTCCTCTATATCTCTTAAGAAAACAAGTATCGCACTGCCTTTTCCCCAAGGAATCATACTGCCGCTCAGTTCGAGCGGGAACCTTGTGCCGTCAATTCTTAGACCCACTCCTTCTCCAAAGAACCCGCCTCTTGTCTTGACCTGATTTATAAGTTCGGGCATTATCCCGCTCATTTCTGGTGAAACTAAATCAACAAAGACTTTATCAAGAAACGCCTCCTCCGAATACCCGTACAGGTCAGTTGCTTTCTGATTAACCGCCAGTATTTTACCATCGAATCCTTCGACTATTATGGCATCATTAGCCTGTTGAAAGAGGTTCCTGTAGCGTTCTTCCGATTCCCGAAGAGCATCTTCCGTAATCTTACGGTCCGTTATATCGCGAGATATTACAAGCGCTCTGTCGACAAGACCCTCCTCGTTGGTTAACGGCCTTCCCTTTGATTCAACCCAGATGTATGAGCCGTCTTTCTTTTTAGTTCTGAATTCCAAGGATGAGCTTTTCGCATCCCGCCACGATTCTTTAAAAGCCTTAATCACCATCTGACGGTCATCAGGATGCATTATCTCTACTGCAGTCATCCTTGATAATTCTGCTGCAGAGTAGCCGAGGATCCTCTCGACCGCAGGGTTGAAATATAAATAATTCAAGGAAGAATCATGAAGAGTTATAAGATCGTTTGCGCTCTCAGTAATCAATCTGTACCTCTCTTCCGACTCAGCCAGAGCCTCCTCTGCCCTTTTGCGTTCAGTAATATCGCGAACTATCGCCTGAATGATGATTTCACCCCTTAACTCCAGGCGATTCAACGATACCTCAGCATCGAAAGGAGAACCGTCCAGCCTTATGTGCTTCCAGTAAAATCGCTGAGGCTCCCCCGCTAAAGCTGCCTTAATCCTTTTAATAGCGGCATCTTTTGATGAAGAACCGTCTGGCTGGAAAGGTGGCGAAAAACGGTAAGGAGTTTGGCCGACTATCTGGCTTCTTTCGCACTTGAAAAGCTCAAGAGTAAGCGCGTTACAGTCCACAAAAACGTCTTCAACCATTGTGAAAATGGCGTCATCGGCATTCTCGAATAACGCTCTGTATCTTGTTTCACTCTCCTTAAGGTCGGAAAGATTTCGCGACCTCAGATAAGCTATGGAAGCCTGCCGCGCAAAGATGCGCATCTTTTCCTGATCCTCTTGATTGAAAACTCTCTTAATCGCAACGAGATTAATTACACCCAGTAACCGGTCACCATAGAGAAGAGGCTCTGCAATAACCGACTGCATTTCATCCTCTTCTCCTTCCGTTCCCTGCGTCGATAATGTTTTTCCCTTACTGTTATAGTTTAGATACAAACCTCGTTTATCAGCGGCTGCTTGTCCGGTAACACCCTGGCCCAGCGAAAACTTATAGTCAAGCAACTTCTCCTTTATTTGTCTTGCATTGGTATAGTACGGTACAAGAAGCTCCTGCTTACCATCCCAAAGAAAGATCGTTGACGAGTGTCCGTCAAGGAGGTGGACAGCTTGATCTGCGATAACGGCCAAAACCTCGGTCAGATCTGTCTTATCAGCCAAGGCAAGTGTTGTTTCATAAAGTCCCCTGTAGGTTCGTTCCGATTCTCGAAGGGCTTCCTCTGAAAGCTTTCGTTGAAGCGCCGTTGAGAACATCTCGGCAATCGTTTCAAAAAAGACTATATCCTCTTTAGGAATAATTTGCGGTTCGCGATTCGCAAGATGCATGACTCCCAGCAACTGACGGGATGCACCCAAAAGAGGCCATGAGATTATTGAATTTATCTCGCTTTCTTCAAATCTTTTCTCGAATTTTTCGAATATTTCGTGTTGTCTTATATCCGGTGCAAAGATTGATTTTTTGGTTCTTGCAACGTATGAAGCGACAGACTGCGGATCATTTATGTTCTGAGAAGGTTTCGGGAGGCTCATCTTCACAGGTCCGTCCTTCCAGAAACCTGTCATGGCAGTAAGTTCAAGCGTACCTTTTTGAAAGTCATAAAGCTGTATCGAACCGGTATCAAAACTCAAAACATCAGCAAAACCCTTAAGAACTCTATCGCATAGATCGCCGATATCTTTTGAACTGACCGCGGCTTCAGCAATAACTGAATACGCCTGTCGTTCTTTTCTTATGGTCTCTTCTATACGCTTTCGCCGGGTAATGTCATGAGCAACAAGTTGAATGGCAGGTTTACCCTGATAAGTAAAGGCTATTGATATTGAATCTACAATAACCTCCTTCCCGTCAATTCGTATGAGCTTTTCTTCAAGGAAGGGGTTTTTGGAATTATCCGCAACTGACTTCATTCTTTCAGTTACGATTTTCTTGAAATCAGGATGAACAAAATCTATAGCTTCTCGTCCAATCAATTGCTCTTCGCTCTGCGCTCCCAGGATTCTGACGGCTGCTTCGTTAACAAAAACCATCTTCCCGTTCTGTAAAACTACTATTGCCTCCGGTGAAAGGGATACAAGTTTGCGATATCTTTCTTCTGATTCTAAAAGTGCCTCTTCGGCTTTCTTTCTTTCAGTGACATCTTCAGTCAGGATTACTACACGTTCGACTTCTCCTGATGCGTTTGGAATTGCGTAAAAGTATTGCGAGACATATATAGGCTCCTCTTTTCTCGTTCTTTTAACTTCAACCTGCGGTATGTGAAAACTTCCCCCGTGCTCGTATACATCCTTGATTTCCTTCTTCCATTGCTCAAGATATGAATCGCTTTCGTCGAATTCGAGACTATCCCTCTCGCGGCTCATATCATCGATAACAGCATCCTCAGACATACCCCATATCTTCTTCCAGGCTTCGTTGGCGCCAAGCAGTCTTCCCGTCCTGTCACGAACTGACACGCCCAAAGGCGCGTTTTCGATAACGGTCCTGTTAAATTCCTCACTCCTCTGCAGAGCCTCTTCGGTTCTTTTTCTTTCTGTTATGTCGCGCGCTATTGAAAAAACTATTTGTTCGCCGGCAAGCTCGAAGATATGGGAGCTTAACTCGACAGGTATCTTACGGCCATCTTTGGCAAGGTGTTTTGTCTCGAATACAATATGCTTCTCTTCGAGTATCCGCTTACCTACTTCAAGAATTTTTTTTCTGTTTTCATGTTCTTCAATCTGTATAGGAGATAATTCCAAAAGTTCTTCCTTAGAATATCCCAATCTTGAGCATGCAACCTCGTTAACATCCTCAAATTTACCTGGTTCCCCATTAGGAGATACGGTATGAATGAAAAGTGCATCGTTAGCGCTCTCGAACAGCATTCTATAGCGCTCCTCGGAATCCTTAAGAGCTCTCTCAATCTTTTTCCTTATCCTGATGTCTCTAGCAAACACAAGATCGGCAGGGCGGCCTTTGTAGTTTATTATTCCTGCATTCACTTCTACGTCGATAAGCTCGCCGTCCTTGGTCAATAGCTGGGTTTCGTATACAGACTGCACCTCTTCCCCTTTCATCCTTCGATTGTATTTGTCCCTTATCTTGTCCCTCACTTCAGGATTAAAAAGAAATGTAAAATCCTTGTCGAGCACATCTTCAGTCTGGTAACCTAGAGTATTCTCAAGAGCCTTATTCGCAAAAACCAGATGGTTATCCTGCAGAATGGCTATCCCATCGAGCGCTTGCTCGACGAAGGAACGATATTTTTCCTCGGAATCAACGAGAAGGGAAAACAAAGTGCTGTTGAGCGCGGCGTCGGCAACCTGGTTAGCGAACAGCGAAAACAATTCCAAGTCCCTCTCCCCAAATGGATTATCCTCCAAACGAACAAGGGTCATGACGCCCCAAAGCTCGCTTTGAGCTATGAGAGGAGCCACCAAAAGGCATTTCGCAGAGTCTTTAACACCGGGTATTCGAATTGCATCATCCGAAAGGTGAATATGATTTGCTATCATGGGTCGCCTTTCCATTGCAACCTTTCCAGTTATACCCTTGCCGAGAGGGAACCGGTAGGCAAGCCTCTCTTTCTTGTCTTTTTCAATCGTTGTCGTTATAGGTATTAGCTCGTCAACATCAGAGTCGAGTCTATAGACTGTGCAACCGTCTGCATCTATGAGTTCGGTTGCCCTTTCTGCTATTATCTTAGCTACTTCGTCCTCGTTAAGGCTTGCCGACACATCAGTACTTATGTCCAAAAGAGTCCTCAACTCCTGGCTGCGGCGTTTTATCTCGGCCTCGTTCGCTTTTCTTTCGGTAATATCCCAGAATACAGCCTGTGATGCGGGTTTGCCTTCGTACATGGTCGGCATGGAGGTTACTTCTACGTCAATGATCTTTCCGTCGAGACGAAGGAACTTTTCCTCAAACAAATCGGACGTTTCGCCTTCTTCTATGGATTTTTTGATTCTCGAAGTAGCGGTTTCCCGATAGTCAGGATGAACAAAATCAAGAGCATTCAACCCCATTACATCTTCTATACTATTCGCACCCATGAGTTTCAGACACGAATCGTTCGCATATACAACCTTTCCTTCGCAATGTACGGCAATGGCGACAGGGTTAAGTTCAACCAACTTGCGGTACCTTTCTTCGGATTCTCTTAATGCATACTCTGAGCGCTTCCTGTCTGTGATATCTCGGACAATACCGCGGTACCCCTTGAATTTCTTATCCCGGTCGAATATAGGTACGCCTGAGGTCTCAAGAACAACCTTGCTGCCGTTTTTATGCAGATTAATATTTTCAAGAAGATAAAAGGATTCCCGAGCTGCAACAATCGAGGCAATTTTCTTGGTTATTCTGTCAGCCTCATCTTCAGGCATAAAATCGAAGGGCGTCCTGCCAAACAGCTCCTCAGGCTTATACCCCAGTATATCAAAAGCCCTTGGGTTTGAATACACATATTTGTTGTCCTCGTCTATTTCCCATACCCAATCGCTTGTCGTCTCGACAAGGCCCCTGAATTTCTCTTCTGATTCCCTGAGTGCTTCCTCCGAACGCTTGCGCTCTGTTATATCTATTACGTATCCGAGGTAGTGGGTTATATTATTCTTTTGATCTCTTATTATTGTTGTATAGTCATCAACCCAAATTCTTCGTCCATCTTTACAGGTCAGTCTATACGGTATGTGGTGAAACTCCTCTACGCCGCTTTCACTGTAAGTTTTGACTTCATTCGCCACCCTTTCAAGCTCCTCTTCAGGAATAATCTCAGCGTAGGATACTTTTCCTGTAATCCATTCCTCCACCGAGTATCCCATAACATCCTTAACGTTAGCCGAGACGTATTCAACAGGCCAACCCTGCTTGTTCTGCCATTTGAAGACTACTACCGGACCCGAAATGAACATCTTTCTTTCCTGAATCAACTCAAGGTTCAATTCTTTCAAGGCTTCTTCAGCCTTTTTCCGTTCCGTAATATCCCGTACAACAGTTACAATGCTTTCTACCTTGCCGCTTTCATCCTTGACAGGTATCTTTCTTGTTTCCGTGAAAATCTCCCTCCCTGAAATAATATTGGATTCCTGGGTTATCAAAGGCTTGCGAGTCTGCCACACTTCTTTGTACTCTTTTTGAACCTTTGGAGAAAGAAACGGGAAAACATCGAACAGCGATCTGCCGATAACATCGTCAAGAATTATGCCAAGCTCGACGGACCAGAGTTTGAAAGCAAGATTATGCATGATTATCCGCATATCCCTGTTAACGACGTGAATGAGTTCACCCATCGAATTGATTGTCGAGCGGTACAGCTCCTCTGAAGCCTTTAAGGAATCCTCGGCTTTTTTCCTGTCTGTAATATCGCGGACAACCGTGAGAATTCTTTCTACCGAACCTTCTCGATTCTTAACAGGTATTTTACGCACCTCGATTATAACCTTTTTTCCGGCAACCTCGATGACTTCCTGAGTTTGAATTGAATCCCCGTACTTGAACACCTTATCATAGTCCTTGCGCGCACTATCGGAAATGAAAGGGAGGACATCAAAAAGAGGCTCGCTCGTAATATTCGCAAGCTTGAGTCCAAAAACCTTCATCCACTTAGTCAAGATATCGTTATACATTACAATACGCTTTTTATTATCTATCACATAAACAAGGTCTTCCATCGAGTCTATTGTCGAGTGGTAGAGTTCCTCCGATGAAGAAAGCTCCTTCTGCACCCTCATGTAATCGGTGATATCAACACAGTGACCTAATCTGGCTTTTTCACCCTTATATGATATATCTCTTGTATAAACGTCAAGGCAAGCCTCTTCTTTATCTTTACGTATAATCCTGAAAGAATAGTGTGAAGCGGTATCCTTACCCTTTGTTCTTTTATCTACACGTTCACGATCTTCCGGGACTATCAAATCGACCGTCCTCATTTTCAGCAGTTCTTCTGCAGAATAACCGGTCATCCGAACCATCTGCTCGTTAACGTAGAGGAAACGGTCATCACGGTAAATGTAAACGCCTACAAGAGCGGACTCGCTAAGTGAACGGTACATCTCCTCAGATTCCTCGTGAATGACGCTTGCCATATTTCCGAATGATGTTTCTGCCCCAACCATAACCGCTCCCTTTATTGCACCCTTAGATGTCTTTAATGGATAAAAGGAGGTTCGGATTGACGTGTGAGAGCCGTCCTTTGTCTTTGATATTACTACCTTTTGTTCAAGCACCTCGCCTGCACGTATTCCCTGCAGAGTTTCGGCAGGAAACTCGATAAAGTCGCCAACTTCTGAATTTAAGGCTTCCTTCCTGCCGGTGTTAAAGAAAGCCTCAGCCCCCGGGTTCCACTCAGTAATAAAGCCTTTATCATCAAATGCAATACAAACTACTGGAAGCCGTCTCGAAAGAGACAAAAATAAAGCCCCTACATCTTTGTATTCTTTTTCCAAATCTTATCTCCGCATAATTATTATAGATAATAATTAATATTGTGCTCCGCGTCAAGTGCATCCAGCTTGACTTCGTTAATTGAATGAAGTAAAATCCCGTTAGGATGTCTGTATCAGAAAAACCAAGCGTAATCGCCAAGCGCTGTTTCATAGCTGCCGGAGCGCATATTATTGGCGAAGTCGAATTGGGAGAGCTTTCGAGCGTTTGGTATAATGCCGTATTGAGGGGTGATTTGAACTACATCAAGATAGGGAAGGAAACCAATATCCAGGATAACTGCGTCTTACATGTGACAGATGAACTGCCTGTTATCATTGGAGACAGAGTGACCGTAGGTCACGGAGCCATTATCCATGGATGCGTGATTGAAGATGATTGCCTTATCGGAATGGGAGCGGTTATTCTGGACGGGTCCCGCATAGGCCGTGGATCGGTGATAGGAGCAGGATCGCTTGTAAAGGAGAGAATGAAGATTCCTCCTTCCAGCCTGGTCGTCGGCGTGCCTGGAGAAATCAAAAGAACTCTTGATCCTTCAACCATCGAGATGATTAGGGAAGCGGGAAGGCATTATACAGAACTCACTAAAAGACATCTGGGGGAGCTAAAGGAATGAAAAAAACAAGTACTACATTAACGTGCTCGACCATTCTTTTAGTTTTTTTGGGGATAACGGGCTGCACAGCGCCTTTCATCAACAGAGAGAAATACGAAGCCGAAGCAACAGCATACTTCAACACCGGGGAAGAGTTCTTCAAGAAAGGAGACTACGACAAGGCAGTCTCTACCTTTACGAACGTCATTAAAACCTACCCGCGCTCCCAGCTTGCAGATGATGCATACTATCTTGCTTCGCTTTCTTTCGCTAAAAAGAAGGATTGGGAGCACGCAGTTGGAGCTTCATTGAATCTTGCTAAATCTTATCCCGCATCTCCTCTTATTCCGAAAACAAAGATAATTCTTGCTGAAGGCTACAATAACATCGGCATGTACGAAGAAGCTCTCTTAAATTATATCGAAGCCTATATAGTCTCGGATATTCCTAAGGAACGTGAGATAGCTTCCTCCCAGGCAAAAAACCTGTTGGGCAGAGAAAAAGACTATAGTGTTCTTTTAGATATTTATGATCGTTATGGAAATACTGATGCAGCGGAATGGATTCTCTACAGGCTTGGAGATTTGTCGTTTCAACTTGAAAACTACGAGGCTTCTGAACGGCACTTATCCGAGTTGAAAAGGAGATTTCCCAAGAGCCCGTATATTGATAAGATAGGCGGGAAGGACATATCCGCATCAAAACTTAAGAGCGAATTAACCATCGGGGTGCTGCTCCCTCTGACCGGAAGCCTTTCTTCATATGGTCTAAATGTGAAGCAAGGTATAGATTTGGCAAACGACCTGAAGGGAGACGCAACGGTCAAACTCGTGGAATACGACACGAGATCAGATCCTGGAGAAGCTCTAAGGGGAGCCGAATATCTCTTAAAAGAGGAAGCAAGTGTAATCATTGGCCCA
The DNA here is from genome assembly GCA_012517375.1 of bacterium. NCBI lineage: Bacteria > bacterium. The sequence continues at coordinate 14,819 of JAAYVC010000024.1, forward strand.
TTGACTTCCTCCGGCATTACTGCCGTCACAAAAGCTGCCGCAAGAAACGGAACTGTCGTTATTTCTCCGACTGCGACAGACCCTTCCCTCTTATCGCAATACGAATGCTTGTTCGAACTCAATTCGTATTCGGAGGAAGAGACTAAAGCCATTGCAAGTTACGCTTTAAGCCAAGGTATGACTCAGTTCGGGGTGCTTTACCCCAATTCGGAAAACGGTAAATTTCTTGCCGATGTTTTTGCCAAGGCGGTTGAGAGAGGAGGAGGAAAGGTTCTTTACTCTTCCCAGCTCAGCGACACTGTTACAGAAATTCAGAAAACCATCGTATCTGTGAGATACAGTCCCGCTCAGGCTGTATTCTTACCTTTTACTAAAACTCAACTTATGTCTGTTGTACCCGAAATCGCATACTACAGGTTGAAGGTAAAAATTCTGGGGATAGATGACTTCGCGGACTCGGACATATTGAGGCGGGGTGGAGTACCTTTCGAGAACGTGTGGTTCGCTTCTCCTCCGTGCAAGATTGAGACGAGCTATCCATTCGAGGTTTTCTTTTCACAGTATAAATCTCTATACGGCAAGGACCCGAATTGGGAATCCGCCCTGGGATACGATGCATACAACTTTATTATTGCCGCATTCTCATCCGGGAAATCGGAATCTCTCTGCAGATCGCTTCGTCAACTGGATAACAGAAGAGGAACTCTTGGGCGTCTGGTTTTTATCGATTCCCCCCAGGAACCTTCTCTTCGTATTTATACAATAAAAAATGAAGAAATTAAGGAGGTAGTTAGATGACAGACAAGAAATCTTTAAAGAAAAAAGATAAAAAAAGAACAGAACCGGTTGCGATTCAAACCCCTAAATTCAGTTTGCTGAACTGGCTTCTGCTGTGTGTTGCAGTAATAATTATCGTTTTCGGATTCGTGTTCCTTTCAAAAGGTTCTATTACCCTTGCTCCGATACTTCTCGTGCTCGGTTACTGCGTCGTAGTCCCTCTGGCGCTTATACTGCGTCCGAAAAGCAAGCCATCCGGGAAAGATGCATAAGAGTCCTAAAAGTCAACGGCATGAGTGAACATCAAATAGCTGATGCGGCTGAAATATGCCGTATGATAACACGCATAGCTACACAGATTGTAGAACGAAACAAGGGCGTAATGAGCCTGATCCTTGTAGGAATAGTGCGCAGAGGCGATATTCTTGCCAGAAGGCTTGCTGCAGAACTTAAAAGGCTTGAGGGCGGCGAGATTCCTGTTGGAGCGATTGATATCACACTCTACCGGGATGATCTGCAACTCGCATCTGAAATGCCCCTGGTTCAGGCCTCTTCAATACCTTTTGATATCAACAACAAGATAATAGTCCTTGTCGACGACGTTTTATACACAGGTCGAACCGTACGCGCCGCACTCTCTGAGATTCTTGATTTCGGAAGACCCCAGATAATTCAGCTTGCCGTTCTTGTAGACAGGGTAAACCGAGAACTTCCAATAGGCGCCGACTTCATCGGACGAAAAATTCCTGCGGCAAGAGACGAGATCATTGATGTCAATCTTAATGAAACCGACGGAAGAGAAGGCATTTACATAAAAAAACGCGAGGAGACTAAGTGACCTGGAAACATAAGCATCTGCTTGGACTTGAAGGCATGTCAAGGGATGACATAAGCTTCATACTCGATACGACCGAGCGTTTCCATGAAGTACTTGACAGACCCATACCTATAGTACCGGCGCTTCGAGGCAAGACGATTCTGGCTATGTTCTACGAACCTTCGACAAGAACCTCTATCTCGTTCGGAATGGCTGGAAAAAGATTGTCGGCGGATGTAGTCAGCTTCAGCAAATCGACCTCAAGCGTCCAGAAGGGAGAAACGCTGCTGGATACCGTTCGGACTATCGAATCAATGAGGATTGACGGCGTCATTATCAGGCACGCATGTCCGGGTTCGGCAAAGTTCGTAGCAGACAGGGTTGACGCCTTCGTGGTAAACGCAGGAGATGGACCTCACGAGCATCCGACTCAGGGTCTACTTGATCTCTTCTCTGCAAGAAAGCGGCTTGGAACCCTGGACGGGAAAAGAATCGTCGTAGTCGGAGACATAACCCACAGCAGGGTTGCACGCTCGGGAATAATCGGTTTCTCCACCATGGGAGCAAAAGTTACAGTATGCGGTCCCGCGACATTGATGCCAAGAAATATCGCAGAAGCGTTCCCGATGATAGCGGTCGAAACCGATTTAGACAAGGCGATTGAAGACGCAGACATTGTAATGATGCTTCGTCTTCAGCTTGAAAGGCAAAGAAAAGGACTGTTTCCGTCAATAAGAGAGTACAGAACCCTTTACTGTCTGACATCAAAGCGATTAAAAAAGGCGAAAAAAGACGCGGTAGTAATGCATCCCGGACCAATGAACCGTGGCGTCGAAATTGACGCTGATGTAGCGGATGGCCCTAATTCCTGCGTGCTTGCACAGGTGAGGGCAGGCGTGGCCGTGCGAATGGCAGTCTTATACATACTTGCAGGAGGTGAGCTTGAGCGCTGAATCGTATCTTCTCCGAAACGGAACAGTATACTTTCCTGAAGAAAAAACCCTGAGGAAAGCTGATATCATTATTGAAAACGGTTCGATTAATCGGATCCAAGAAAGCATACAACCTCAAGAAGGCATCCAGATCATTGAAGCCGATGGCAAGATCATTACGCCCGGATTCACCGACCTGCACACACACCTCAGGGAACCCGGCAGAGAGGATGCGGAAACGCTAGAGTCCGGAGCTATGGCCGCGCTTGCGGGCGGGTTTACAACAATATGCGCCATGCCGAATACGGAACCCGCAACAGATTCACGCGAACAGGCGGATTTCATAAGGAATAAATCCAAAGCACTGGGTCTGGCTGAAATACTTCCTATAGGTTCGGCAACAAAAGGAAGGCGAGGGGAAGAGATCTCGGAGTACGCGCTTCTAAAGGAAGGTGGGGTGGTTGCTCTTTCAGATGACGGAGATTGGATACGCTCGGCTGAAGTAATGCGACATGCCCTGGAATACGCCGGAATGCTTGGCCTTCCTGTTATTACACATGCAGAGGAACCGACCTTGTGCGAAGGCGGTGTTATGAATGAGGGTAAGGTTTCAACGATACTGGGCCTTAAAACAAGACCTCCTGTAGCGGAAGAAATAGCCCTGAAGAGAGACATCGCTCTCGCCGCATACACGGAATCTCATCTGCATGTCGCCCATTTGACGACCGGAACAGGCGTCGCACTCATTGAAGAGGCTAAGTCAAAAGGCATTCGCGTAACCGCAGAGGTCACTCCTCATCATCTGCTGCTTGCGGATGAGTCCATGTTTTCATTTGACGCCAATCTCAAGGTAAACCCTCCGTTGAGAACCGAACAAGATAGAAAATCCCTCCTCAAGGCGATAACAGAGGGATTAATCGACGCAATAGCCACAGATCACGCACCTCATCCTGTGGAAGAAAAAGAGCAGGAACTCGATATCGCTCCATCAGGAATGATAGGCCTTCAGACCGCTTTTTCGTTGCTCTGGGAAAATCTTGTTGACAAGAGCATACTGAAGCCTGAGACGCTTCTCGGACTTCTTACTACAGGCCCGGCTTCCGTAATAGGAAGAAAAGTCGAACTCAGGGAAGGTTTAATCGTAAATCTGGTCTTGTTCGATCCGGAAGCCCGCTGGGTTTTGGATAATTCCACAAACCGTTCGCGTTCTCGCAACACGCCGTGGTTCGGAAAAACCTTGAAGGGCAAGGTTGAAGCGGTATTTCTCGCGGACAAAAAGTTTTCCTTTTAAGTTGTTCGGAAGTTATCGGTTAGTTTTTCAAATAAAAGGATAGATGAGGTTTAAGTCAGGGTTTTAACAATATCCTCAGCTTTAACCCGCTGGACTTTTTTCCATGAACGCGATTCGAGTCCAAGAATTAGATTAAAGGTAGCAACAACTATAAGCGGGAACCATAAACTCATATAAATAATCGTGACAAAGGTCCGGCCCGTTATCTGCCATATATTATATCTGTGTTCCCGTATGTAAGCGGCTACGAGATTTGCGGAAAATGTCACAAACGTTGCAAGCATGACTAATCCCAGATTCCCGAGCCGAAGATAACCGAGAGTGAATATCCAGACGAACTGGGAAAGAAGATCGGCCACAACGTAAACTGGAACGGCGTACTGCAGAAGGAACAGCACCATATCAAAACGAAGTCTTGGATGGATAGGGCCCCTGAGAATGCGGAGGATGTAATCGAGATATCTCGTCATCCCTCCTTCAATCCATCTCAGCCTTTGCTTAAAGAAACCTCGCAAATCAGGCGCTGCTTGTTCCCACACCGATGTTTCGTTAACAAACCGTATTCTGTAGCCGGCTAAAAGCATTTTTGTAGAGAGATCCAGATCATCCGTAAGGGTTTGAATAGTCCACCCGCCTACGGCTTCGATAGCGCTTCTTTTTACAAACATCCCGTTTCCCTTGAACTCTACGGCTCCGCCGACCATATCCCTTCGAAGCTGAATGCTTATATCAACCTTATACTCGTCGGCCTGCCTCGAACACAACATATTGGTTTCAGGATTCGCAATCCGTTTAGCCACTTGTGCTCCGCAGACTTCGTCGGAAGAAAGATATCCTATTGCCTGAGAGATAAGGTCTATAGGGAAATGAGAATCCGCATCAAGAATGAGTATGACTTCTCCCTTAGTCAGGGGAAGGCATTCGTTAAGGGCAGCCGATTTGCCAGGGAAGGCATCATGGGAACGTGATAGAACATTAAGCGACCTGTATCGCTTCTTTAAACCTTCGAGGACTCGCCCGGTTGCGTCCGTTGAACGGTCATCAATCACCCAGACTTCGAAGTTTCTTTTCTTGCCCTTCTGATATCTCAATTTAAACGCCTGGCTTACTGTTTCAGCTATGACACTTTCTTCGTTATGTGCGGGGATTATTACGGTAACAAAGGGTCTGTAGCCGGGGGACGGCGGTGCGTGCGGGTATTCCCTGCCTATTGTGAGTGCAGCATACGCTACCGCCAGGGCAAGGAATATCCCCGTCCCCACGAAAAACCACGGACCGAGTTTCATAAACATCTGCAACCCGGCAATAGCAAGCACGAAAAGCAGGAGCCACATGCGACGTTTTAATGATAACCCGGCTAGCATTCGTTATAGTCTACCTCTCATGAGAAAGGTGTCAAGGCCGACCAGAAAGACTTGCTTCACTTTCGATTAGTTTTTTTCTTACCCTTGACTTCCTCTTCGTTCTTTTTTGAGAAAGATATCCTTGCCGAAAGGCCTTCGCGTAAAACTATAGCAATACCTAGTATTGAAAAACACGCTGAAAGGATGGCCAGACGAATTTCCCAGAACGACTGTCCGGGCGAAAAGACCCAGACGGCAACAAAACCTGCAGCAAGCACAAGCAGGAAGAGGAACACATCCAGGATGACTTTCATGATCTTCGAATTTAATGAAGTAAGGGGATTGCGAGAGTAAAAGCCTGAGCGAAGCCTTACAAGATGGACCAGAAGGAGAAGAAAGAATACGAGCCACAGAAAAATCAGGACAAAAACCGACCACGGACCGAGTCTTAGAAAAAACTGATTTAACGAAGGATTCATTAACAAGAAGAATACTTTATTAATATCCTGTGTCAATCTTGTTTATAATATCGCAGGACGTCAATATAATCAACCTTGACACTTTTGCCCGAGCACTTATAATCCATTTTACTAATTTTTTCTTATGGAGGATTTGTGATAAGAAAATTCATACTGCTTGCATTGATCTTCACAAATTATGTAGGCGCATCGATCGAACCGAAGGTAAAGCCCGAACATCCTGTAGCAGGTCAAAGAATATCTCTTGAGTTTGACTCACTTAACGCTCAAGAACCTGTTCTCATAATTTCAGCAAATACGCCTGATACGGCTATAGTTGAAATTCTTTCAGGAAAAGCTTCCGGTAAAGGATTGCTTTTCTCCTACACGGTACCTGAAAAAGCCGTGTTTCTTCAGTACACTGTCGAGGATAAAGACTCAACGCTTATGCCCGAAGGCATCAAGTTTTACGGAACACCTGTATACGATAAGGTTTCGGACAAGCCGCTCTTCGATGCGAATCGTTTATACTCGCTTATATATCTGGATTCTAGGGCAGATCATCTTGCGAAAGCTCGCGAACTCCTGGAAAAGGAACTCGAGCTCTATCCAGCGAACTGGGAAGCTTATGTACTGCTTAAACGATTGGACCTCGGAGAGGGAAAAACGAATGAAGATAAGATGGCCGCAAACCTAGATTCCCTGCTTGCATTAAAACCAGATTCCCTTGAGACGCTGGAGTTTGCCGCCCTCGATTTTTATATGTCTTATTCTGCTTACGAGAGCAAAGCTTCGAGTCTCTTGGCCTCGCTTGCTCAAGCCTACCCCGCAAGCAAATACTGGACCGATTACCAGTATTCTATATACAATTTCATCTCGCAAACGCCTGAAAAACTTGGCGATTTCGAAAGAGAGGTTTTCCCTTCACTTAAGAGTGAAGCAAAGGAAAGCGCTTACTTCCTTTTGATGAGCTACGCACTTGCTGGAGGCCGCTCAAGAAGGATAGAGGACCTGGCCAACTCATTCCTAAAGGAGTTCCCGAACTCGACACTCGCTCCCGCTTTCATCGTAACCATGCTCGGTTCCAAGTATGAACAGCAAAACGCCGAGTGGGCCAAGAAGGTAGAAGACTGGCTTAAGATTTATCCCGAAGATCCCGAGCTCAACATCCAGCTGGCCGAGTATTACAGGGACAAGAGTTGGAACACAGCACTGGTTTACTACCGAAAAGCCTTAAAATCGAGCAATCTTCCCCAGGTTGCAATTGTTTTTGCAGAAGCCTCTGCAGAAAAGGAGAAAAACTTTGCTGAAGCCTCAAAGGCGATGAAGCAAGCGTTTGCTCAGACTACCCAGAATAACTACAGAAAACTCCTCTGGTGGGAGGATTTTCAGACCCGCCAGCGCAAGCTGGATCAATCGCTGATAGCCCTTTACTTAAGCAACGGCTGGCTGGCGTTCAAGACTGGGAATTACGAAAACGCCCTGTCCGACTTGCTTAATGCGGATTCCCTGCTCGTAAACCTGAATTCGTACAGCGAGGAAGTTTACAGAAGGCTCCTTGCGGTTAGTGAAAAAATGGGAAATCTGGAGGCGCGCAAGATAGCTTTAGTCAATCTTCTTATCGCTCAGCCCGATGATGAGTCTAACCAAAACCTTATTAAAGGCATATACCTTCTGGAACACCAGGATACAACAGGATTCGGTGAATGGTTTTTTAACGAAAAACTCAAGGTCGCTCTACGAAACCGGATAGACAGAGGAGTCCCCGAATTCAAGATATTCGATATGGCCGGAAAAGAAATGAACATTCGTGACTTAGCCGGCAAGGTGGTTGTAATAAACTTCTGGGCAACGTGGTGCCAGCCCTGCCGCCAAGAAATTCCTCAGCTCAACGCTCTGGTTAAGGACTACAAAGACAACGATGAAGTCGTATTCATAAGCATCTCAAAGGAAGACCCCAAGACAGTAAGCGATTTTTTGAATGAAAACACGTTCACGTACAAAATCTACCTAGATGACGGCCAGGCATCAACGCTATTCAACGTCCAGTCTGTGCCGACGCACCTTGTTATCGATAAAAAGGGTAAGCTCCAATACGAACATATAGGCAGCTTCCCTAATCTTGGACAAATCCTTTCTTCGGAGATAAACGCTCTTCTTGAAAATCGCTGACAAGAGTCGCGCAAAAGAGCGGATTACTGCAAGCAGCATCTTGAATGCGTTCTTGTTGTCGTGTTTGATTGTCTCAGGCTGCGTTCCTCCTTCTACAACGGTCTTGCGGACTCCAACAAGAGACGCACTCGTTGAAGAGATTCACAAATTCAAAGGAACCCCTTACCACTATGGCGGCTCCACGCCGAAAGGAACGGACTGTTCAGGCTTTACCATGACTGTTTTCTCAAGATTCGGTGTCAAGCTTCCCCATTCAGCATCAGGGCAATTCAATATGGGCAAGTCGGTCGACCGCAGCAACTTAAAAATCGGCGATTTACTTTTCTTCCGCACCCAGGGCTCCAAAGTTGTCAACCATGTAGGCATATACCTTTGGGAGGGCAAGATGGTCCACGCATCTTCGACGGACGGCGTCATCGTAGTCCCTTTTACCGGAAACATATATTACGAACGTCGCTACGCCGGGGCAAGAAGGATAATAGACTTTTGAGCAGGAAAGAGACAAAGAAGACGAAAAAAGAAGAGGGACAAAAGACTCAAGGAAAGCGTTCCTTCTGGCGAAAAGCGTGGGATTTTGTTAAAGACTGGTCGACGATAATCCTTTTAGTGCTCGCCATAAGGGCGTTTGGGGTGGAGTCGATGATAGTACCTACCGGCTCGATGGAAAGAACCATCATGCCGGGCGACGCCTTGCTCGTCAACAAATTCCGCTATGGATTCAAGATGCCCTTCACCAACAAAGACATAATCCCCGGCCGCAGACCCAATAAGGGCGATGTAATCGTCTTCCGCTACCCCCATCACGGTCGCTACCCCCAGCCTGACGAAAGATTTGTTCGTTTCTTTCCAAAATGGTTCCCGCTCCTGCCCATACACTGGGATAAGCGGGATAAGAAATTCAACTTCTACGCGCCTGAGAACTGGGTTAAGCGTTGTGTCGGATTGCCCGGCGACACGGTGGAGATAATAAATAAGGAGCTATACGTCAACGGAAGGACGTTCGCGTGGAACTACAAAGCCGCTTTCGAGGATCAGTACGCCTTTCCGAGCCTTGTTCCAAGGGAGGAGTTCCAGAAACGCTGGATGGACCTCTTGTGTTTTCAATTTCACGACAGCCTGTACTACGCGGACTCCAGCGTATACAAGTCGAATCCTTCCTTCGGCAGAATATCATTCGATGAACTGAGATTTTATTACGACAGCCTTTTCGTTCAAGCGTATTACGACAGAAGGATAGGTGAGGAGCATCTTATGCACTATATCGTGAATTTCTATATGAACCCCAAGCATCTGAAAGACATGGAGAATCAAAGTCTGGATATAGACCTCCCCATCCCACCTGATGGAACGGCTGATCTTGCCGGATTTTACAACAAATACTACTCTCAGACGAACTACAAGGTGCGGAACATGGAAGTGGACAGTTTTCTTTATGCTTCCTACATAATGCACTACTATATGAGAGATAACTTCGGTCCCATTGTCGTTCCGGATGGAGTCGTGATGGGTATAGGCGATAACAGGGATTATTCGCACGATTGCCGCTACTGGGGATTCATTCCGCTCGAGATGCTCAAGGGTTCGCCTCTGGTCTGCTACTACTCGCTTGGCGACGAGTACGATGCCGACTCGAACAAGATGAGTATACCTGCAAGGATTCTCGGAACCCATTGGGAAAGGATAGGAAGACCCGTTAACTAGACAAACGTCTCGATTCCCTGTGAATAATACATCACAACGAGAGTGATGGAACCTGTTGACTAACCTTCAACAACACCTATAATCACGCTTTATGTCTAAGAATAAGAAGAAAAGGAACGTAGAACAGCCACAGTCAAAACCGGCTGAAGCAAAGAAACCCAGGAAGCCGTTCGGCCGCAGGCTCTGGGAGTTCGTGCGTTCGTGGGGGCTCGTGATTTTGATAGTGCTTGCCATTAGGGCATTCGTAATCGAGGCGTTCACGGTTCCCACAGGTTCAATGGAGGATACAATCCTTCCGGGAGATTTTCTTCTTGTCAACAAGTTCGTATACGGATTCAAGGCTCCCTTCACTAATGCGGATATAATCCCGGGCAGAATGCCTAAACGGGGCGAGATAATCGTCTTCCGCTATCCCAGGGACACAAGATGGCCCGAACCCGAGGAGCGCTACGCGCGCTTCTTCCCGAAGTGGTTCCCGCTCCTGCCCATATTCTGGGACAAATGGGATAAGAAGTTCCACTGGTACTCGCCGCACAACTATGTCAAACGCTGCATAGGCCTGCCCGGCGACACGATAGAGGTAATAAACAAGAGGCTCTACGTTAACGGAGAGCCTCTTGACGATTCCCGCTACGTTACCCATAAGGATCCTTCAATATTTCCGCCGGTTGTCCCTGCCGATGAATTCAACAAGCGCTGGCGGAACCTTGAGTTCGAACGCCGGTACGAGGTCCGCGACAACTTCGGCCCGATAATAGTACCCCAGGGCTACGTGTTCGGTATGGGCGACAACCGCGACCAGTCCGACGACTGCCGCTACTGGGGACCTATACCGATAAAGTTTCTCAAGGGTTCGCCTGTCGTCATTTACTTTTCACTTGGCGAAGGGAACAACCTCTTGGAACGTATTTTGCGTATCAACTGGAACCGCATAGGTCGGGTTGTAAGATAGTCCTTTTCCCTCTCTGCTCTGCAATAGATACAACAGTGCTTCACTAAGCTTTTCAGATAGTCTGTGTTATTCAGAGGTAGAACCGCAGACTCAGGTTAAGGCCTGGCGTGGACGAAATCCTGTAGGCTGCCGCGAGATCTATCCAGTACCACCTGAAACCGATATGGGGCGTTACGCTCAAATCTTGCGATGTTCCCTGTAAAGAGGCGCCTACGAAGGCATAGTCGAGCGGAAGGATGTCGAGGGATACGCCCCACGAAAAACCCTGCGAAAAATCCGTACCCCACTCTTTTGTGTCGTTTTCGCGGTAAAGAAAGTTGTCTTCCAGTACGACTGATGCTACGAGAGGCAGCTTGCCGAAAAGATCGTCATATTCCTTGAGCAATGGCAGTTCGTAAGTATAGGAAAGCCCAAGGCCGTATAAAGTCCGGTTATTGTTAAGTCTCTCCCTTATATTCAATGTATTTTGTGCTGTCAGGAATTCGGCCCTAGCCTTAGCCGCCAGATATCCGTAGCGTATGCTGCCGATTATTCGGCGCTTATATTGCAGCGCTATGTTACCCAGGAAGATCGAATGCGTGCTGTCGCCGAAAAAAGGGCTGTGAACGGTGTCTATATCGACCCAAAGCAGAGGAAGTTCGAGACCAAGCTCATTATACCCGTCTGGTGAAAACAATACCTTGCTAAGGGCAGGTATTGAGAAAAGACTGTCACCGAAACCGGTCCTGTAATGGAAATCGAACTCAGCAGTGCTTGCAGAAATCAATGCACCTGATTCTATTTCAAGAGGCTTGTGCGGTATATAAACATCGGTATACTGCGTCATAAGCGAGATAAGAATTACAAAGCTCATATTCAAAGTCTATTTAGGCTTTCTATTATGTCAAGTGAGTGTTGATGCTGATTTAGTTATCCTTGACTACGACCTTTAGTCCTGAATATGGAAACTCCGATATCCTTACGCCCGAGCCCTTTATCTCGATGGGTATGGAACCGTATATGGCGCTTCCTCCGATGCTTTTTATATTCACATCCGTGGTAGATGATCCCGACTGGGCATAGAGCGGCATTGGAGAAAGAAGCCCTTTTATGGCTATCACGGACAATGCGATGGCGATTACCACGAGGACAATCTTAACAAAGGGTGAAAGCGTCAGTCGCACGCTTCTCATTCCTGATTTTTCTGTCATGGTTCCTCCTTTGAAGGTTAATAATACTATAGTAATGAACAAGATTCAGTCAATCATTGCGAAGACTTTCCAGGCAAGTATAATGCATTGATATGGACGAACCGATACTTTCAACACCACTGGCTAGGGCGATACTAGCTTCTTACAAAAAAGGTGAAGAGGATGAACTCTTAGAACCGCTTGTGCTAGTGGATAAAGCCGGCAACCAGATCGGAAGAATCAAGGAGGGCGATTCGGTAATCTTTTACGATATCAGGGGTGAAAGAGAGATAGAGTTGACAGAGGCTTTGACCGACCCCGGTTTCAGCCATTTCCCCTCTATGGATCTTGGGCTTTCATTTGTTACCATGATCCGTTATCGAAAGGGTCTCGGGGTTCGTGAAGCCTTCCCGCCCCTGGAAAAACTCAAAAACACCCTTTGCGAGGTGCTTTCGAACCGGAGCAAGCGGATTAGAAAGATAACAGAGGCTGAAAAAGCCATCCATCTTTCTTACTTTCTCAACGGCAAGAGCGAAGAATCCTTCGAAAATGAGGAAAGGGTCATCCTGCCGACAAGGAAAGATGTAGCTACATTTGACCAGGCCCCGCAGATGTCTGCGGAGCTTGTTACCAAAGCCGCTTGCGAAGCGCTTGCCGATAAGGCCGTCGATGCCGTGATTGTTAACTTATGCAACGTCGATGTTGTCGGTCATTTCGAGAATGAAGGGTCGGTCTTGAAAGCCATAGAAACCGTTGACGAGAGCCTAGGTAAGATGATATCGTGCGCCAGACAGAACGACGCGACTTCCGTGATAACGGCTGACCATGGAACGGTTGAGCGCTGGCTCTACCCGGAGGGTACTGTGGATACAGGTCACACGAAAAGCCCCGTGCCTTTTATTGTTGATGCGGATGGTTCTTTTACAGTAACCGATGGCGAACTCAGCGACGTGGCGCCTACCGTTCTCCACCTTTTAGGCATAGAAAAACCCTGCGAGATGACCGGAAAGACCTTGATTGACGGAAGCGCTCCTCGAGCAAAAAGGATATTATTGGTAATACTCGACGGCTGGGGACACAACGACGGCGATTACGGCAATATGATAGCCAAGGCAAGAACGCCAAGTTTTGACTCGCTGTGGAGCTCCAGGCCTCACTGCGTTTTAAAGGCTGCGGGCACCGCTGTAGGATTGCCTGAACGAAGCGTCGGCAACTCCGAAGTAGGACATCTCCATATAGGAGCAGGCAGACACGTTCCATCTGATAGAGTGAGAATAGACTCTGCAATAGCCGACGGGGCTTTCATGCAAAACGAGGCGTTTCTCTGGGCGATAGAGGAAGCCAAAAGCCGCAGATCTTCACTGCACCTCCTGGGTATTGTGAGCTTCTATTCGTCTCACGGCTCCATTACGCACCTCGAGGCGCTCATGAGACTCTGTAAGGAAAGGGATGTGGATAACTTCTTCATCCACGCTATGCTCGGCAGACGCGGTGAACGGCCTATGGCTGGCGCGCGCTACATAGGAATGATTGAGGACGAATGTCTTAAGATAGGCCGAGGCAAAGTCGCAGGAGTTATTGGCCGTTACTGGTCTCTTGACAGGGAAGAAAACTGGCGGCGGATTGAGCGAACTTACAGATGGCTTCTGGAAGGTCACGGAACCCGGATAATAGATTCGTAACTGACGTTTATAATCCGATTTCAAAAAATTTACCGGTGGATAACAGGTAATCTGACTTAACGTCTTACTTTAGGTCGTCTTGCTCCGCGCTCTGCTCGAAATCTGCAAAATCTTGCTCCTGCGAGTCCTTAATAATCTGATACGCAAACTCGGCCGCCTCCCTTGGAACCATTATTTTGACTACGGGTTTCTTGTCGGAAAACGGTCTCAGATGATCCGAAGCTTCATCAAGAAGATGAACCGTTATCTCGGAAGCGCGCAGTAGCCCCGCTATCACAAGAGCTTCCTCGCGCGAGCAGGTATGGATGCAAATAAACCTATCCATGCAGTTCACACTACTCCGTGATTGAATTTTGTCAAGCTTCCCATACTCCGGCTGAGACCTCATCCTCATCTATCGGTCTGCGTATCGTGAAGTGGAAAGTAGAACCCTTGCCAGGTGTGGACTCAACCCATATCCTTCCGCCGTGCTGCTCTACGATTTTCTTGACGATATTGAGGCCGACCCCTGTCCCTCCTCCGTATTCATCCTGACCGTGAAGCCGCTGGAAGATCCTGAATATCTTCTCAAGATATTTTTCATCGATGCCTATGCCGTTATCGCTGACTGTAAACTCATCGAACCCCTCCTCCGGATGAGCTACGCATCCGATATCTATGGTCTTGTCAGTCCTGTCGTTATATTTAATCGCATTGCTGATGAGATTCGAGAAAACCTGAACCAATCTCACTTCATCGCAGTAAATGACGGGCAACTCATCTTGAATCGTTATTCCTACTTCGCTGTCGGGATTTACGAATTCGATTGCCTGCTTCACGAGTTCGCTGGAATCTATCTCCTTGAAGGGATTTCTGTGCCTGCCTATGCGCGAAAGCTCCAGAAGATCGTTAATGAGTCCTTCCATGCGCTCGGCGCCCTCCACGATTCTTCGCAGGTAATCCTGCCCGACATCATCCAGTTTCGACTGGTAATCTTCCTTCAGGAATCTTGAGAAACCCATCATAGCCCTGAGCGGAGCCTTGAGATCGTGGCTTACTATGTAGACAAAATCCTCAAGCTCCTGATTGGTCTTCTCGAGCAGACGCGCCTTCTCTTCATCCTGCGCCTTTAGTTCGCGCAAGCCCTTGACCATCACGTTGACTCCCATCGCTACCGACCCGAATATATCCTCGCTCGATATCGGCACCTCTACCGTAAGATCGCCGAGGGCTACGTCGGAGAGCACTGAAAGTATTTCCGTTAATTTCTGCTCGGTGTAATCCCTGAGTTCCTCGAGATTCAATTCGTCAGGATTCCTTATTTCGGCTTCTTCTCCGGAACTAGTTCCTGCATCTGTGTCGCGCTTCTCGTCCACGCAAAACTATAGGTAATCTGAGAGTTTTGTCAAGTAAGAATTGCATGCAAAAGGGATGAATTCAGAACCGCATTCTCAGGGTTTCTTGTATTAACAATGAAAGTTTAAAGATATTGTTTAACTTATTCACTTCGATTCAAGACGGATACGGAGCGTGTTTTCAAAGATTGACAAAGGTGTTTTTGAGGCTAGATTTATCTTGATGGAACTTCACGGCGGACAGAAACTGTGGCCCTCGGAGATCAGGACTTTCTTTACGAGTCTTAAGGAGGCTTTCCTTGCGTTTTACGGACGGCTCGTTCGCATCAAGATCTTCGGCAGGGAATTCTGGCAAGGGCTGAACCGAAATTCCATTGTCGTGGCAAATCATGTGACGGGCGTGGATTCGATAATTCTTCAAATAGGTCTCAAACGCAGACTTTTTATGCTCGCTGCAAAAAAATGGTTTGAAGGCAGATTCATCCGTTTCTTCATGACTTTCTTTTGCGATATGATACCGGTTGCGATAAAAGAAGGTCCATGCAACGTCAAGGGCATCAAAAGGGCTCTGAAACTCCTTGAACTGAAGCAGAGTATCGGGCTATACCCCGCAGGCCGCATGACCCGCGAAGACGCAGTGCCCGAGATAAGCAATGGAGCCGCCTATCTTGCCTTGAAATCGGGAGTTCCAATAGTCGCCGTATACGTGAAGAATCTTGCCTTCGGCCCAGAGATAGGCTCCTCTCCCCGCATTGACGACGCTGTCGAAGGGTTGGGGTCGGTGGTTCACAATATCTTCAATAGGAGGATAGAACTCTACATCGCTCCCCCTGTCTTCCCCGTAACCGACGCTTTGGATAGAAAATCCGAGATAAACCGCATCAATACCGAGATACATGAAAGATTCGAGGAACTCATTCAACAAGCAAGCCTAAACTGACATGCTTGATCAGGGCTGTAAAAAGAAGTCGACGGTGATTTTCGGACTTCGTTAGAATTCTAGGTAAACCAGCCGCCCACTGCAAGCCTTACGACTGCCAGCGCTATTACGACTATTGAAAGTATAAGGCCAACAATGGCTAAGGGCGCCACCAGACGTCGTGATATAGGCACTATTGCCAGGATAAAAGCCATTACAGCAAGCGCTAACGCTATCCATTCGAAGATTCCGAAAAGAGGTACAAGTCCAATTGCTCCGAAGACCAGACCTATTATCGAGAGAATAAAGCTCGCTATACCCATTCTTCCTCCTAAAATCCTTTCGGTTATTGGTAACGGATTCCAAAAGAGCAAGGGAGAGTGTCGCAGCGCTCTCCCTTGCGAATTGGCAACCAATCACCATGGGGCGCATGGAGTCGAAACTCCAGCACCATTCCATTTTTTTATACTCTTAAGACGTCCGGTCTTTGTTTTTGTTTCATTAATTCTGATATTGACTTCACGACCCTTAGGGCTACTATTGTCTTTTGGAGGCAATATGCTTAAACGAGTGTTCATTTTCTGTTGGATTATCTTTATTTCCGGATGCGGCACGGTCTCGACTGTTAGACCGCTGCCAGTAGGCCAGAATGCCCTTTCCCTCTCGGTCGGCGGACCGATTGCCGAGCTTCCGGGAATTGCCGATGTGCCCTTGCCATACTCGACTTTACGATACCGCTGGGGCGTATATAAAAATCTCGAGGCGCACATAGGCCTTCATCCTACAATGCTCGTATTCGGAACGATAGGGCTTGACGCAGGATTAAGCTATGAGCTCATTCACGGGAGCAAATTGACGCCTTCGCTCGTCGCCGGAATCAACCCGACCTTCTGGATTAATCCTTTCAACCGTGCAGCAGGGTTTTCGCCTGAAGCTGAAGCCGTAGCCTCATGGACAATAGGAAAAAACCTTCTCGTTTATTCGGGAGGACAGGCTTTCTTCCAGCTGGAGAAACCTTACGTTCCATGGGCGGCGCTCATAGGTTGGGAATGCAGGTTTGGAGCTGCAGGTCTAGGGATCGAGGCAAAATGGTATGCGCCTACGGAAAACTCCGAATACCGCGTCGTGCGCTTTCCCTTATCGCCCGGCAAAATGGGCGCTTTTGGAGCAGTTGTAGGATTTTCTCTCTACCCGGGAGGCCGCGATGGTTAAAAAGCTTTTCTCTTTTTTCGCTCTTGCGGCGATGACAGGATGCTTTTCCCTTGAACCTTTTTACTTCATGGAAGAACCGCTCGAGAAATATCTCGACCCTGAAGACATGAAGGAAAACGAGCATTACAGGGGAATAATACCTTCCGAATTGATTGCGGCGGACAGCTTTCAGATTAGTTCGGGCTTCATTTACGGGTTCTGGGCGCTGCATCCAGGCGACACGCTCAGCGATACCACTATGCCCTTCAATCAAAAGGCAACCATACTTTACAGTCATGGAAACTCTGGCAACATCAACGGATACTGGGACAGGGTCGAACTCCTGTGGGAGATGGGGTACCGGGTATATATTTACGATTATCCGGGTTTCGGACGATCCGACGGCGCACCATCGAGCGAGAATTGTTTAGAAAGCGCTAAAGGTGCACTTGCAAGACTCCTGGCGCAGAAGATGGTAGATACCTCGAAGATCGTCTTCTACGGATATTCGCTCGGCGGCTACATGACTACCTATCTCGCATCGGACGTTCTCTCGCCCGGAGTGGTGATACTCGAATCGGCGCCAGCTTCAACCCGGGCGTTCATGAAGGATTCAGGCCTGCTGGGGCTGCCCGGAGGCATCGTATCGGGCGATGATTTCGACAGCGAAAAAAGAATCGCGAATATAGGCTGCCCGCTGCTCATGATGCACGGCCGCAACGACAGCTACGTTGTTTTTGAACACAATGCGCTAGCGCTCTGGGAGCTTGCAAATGACCCCAAGGATTCCTTTTGGGTCGAGGGTGCCGGGCACGGCGACGTACCTTACGTAGCCGGCGATGAGTATTCAACGAAGGTGAAGGAGTTAATAGACTCTATTCTGCCGTAACAGATTTCATTTCGATGTAAAAAAAAGGAGGCAGATTTCTCTGCCTCCTCTTACATCGGGGCGAGTGGATTTGAACCACCGGCCCCTAGCACCCCAAGCTAGTGCGCTATCCGGGCTGCGCCACGCCCCGATTGAAAGGACGCTCTCCGAGGAAAGCCCTTTTCAGATGTGATTATATTTCAAGATAAATGAGTGTCAAGTTCCAAAGGTTGACAGACTTGACCCGTGTTGCTATACTTAACTCTGCGCAGGCATTATCGCGCGTACGCGGTGGTAACTCAATGGTAGAGTAACAGCCTTCCAAGCTGTTGGTTGCGGGTTCGAGTCCCGTCCGCCGCTTTTTTACCCGTGAAAATCACGCTGTGATTTTCTGAAGGCCCTATTCGCATTCAAGACCTCCGCAAAATACCATTAATTTTATGTAACAACTGAGATAGCTCGTAAATATTATCTCTAATCATTTAGTGGTTTTAGCCTCGTCCGTAATCTTTCGATAGAATGAATTGAGTTTACAGGTCCGCTCTTATCTCGCATTGAGGCAGCTTCTTCTGGAGCTTTTCTACTCCCTCGGAGGTGATTTCTCCACCGCTGCCGAGATAAAGTATTTTAAGACCCTTAAGCTTCTCAAGATGCTTGAGGCCCGAATCCGTTATCCGCGTGCCGTAGAGATCGAGTTCCTTGAGGTTTGTCATCTTGCCAATGAACTTAAGGTGCGCGTCGTCGATTCCGGCGTAGGGAAGATAGAGCCTTTCGAGCTGTTTAGTCTCGGCAAGAAGCTCCAGTACCTCTGGCAGGACTTCGGCCTGGATTATGGAGAGCTCCTTGAGTCCTGTGAGCGTGGGAATGAGTTCGAGCCAGGGTGTGTCGACAACGTTGTACATGCGGCTCAGGCTTTGGAGATTATTCATCCCCTTCAGATGAAGCATCTCCTCGTCGGAGACTGCGTTCAAGGAGAGTTTTTTGAGATTCGGCAGTTGTCCTATGTAGCGCATCGCGCCCTCTGGAAGAATCGTGAAGCTCGCATCAAGCTCAATCAGGCTGGTGAGAGCGGCAAGGACATCTATCCCGTGCTCGGCTAGAGGACCCTCGCCCAGGTTAAGATAACGAAGACCTTTGAGTGTCTGAAGAGAGGAGAGATCGTTTTCCTCATCGGTATGTACTACGGAAAGCGCCGCGAGATTGGGAAACCGGCCGAGATCGGGAAGGTACTGGACGGTTGCAAGGATTGCAACCACATCGCCAGGTTTCTTGACTTTCTTCGGCTCCTGGTCGAATGTGTTGAAACCCCGGAGCTTGCCCGAAACCCAGAGACCTTGTTCATCGACGGTGTAGTCTATTGAATCCTCACCTGACCACGGATAGTAGTAATTGTTGTACGGTTCGCCTTCAAGCATAAGAAACTCCCCGCCGGGCGTCCAGTCCGATACTTCCTGAGTTTGAGCGACCTCTCCGTCGCGTACTATTACGAGCTCGCGCGCTCCGAGAAGGGATGCAATGAATAAAAGGATAAATGTAGTTTTCAAGAAAGCCTCCTTTTGAAAAAGAATACATGCGAGGCAGTTACTGTCAACGTCTTTGACAAGCCTCTTTTTCGTACTATCATAAATAGAAATTGTAAAACCAGAGGAGCAATCATGTCTTCGGATATAGATATAGCGAATAATGTCAAACTGAGCCCTATAACCGAGATAGCGGCCAAATTGGGACTTAGCGAGGGTGAGTTGGAGCTTTACGGACGCTACATGGCCAAGGTCTCCGCGGATACATGCCACAGGGAGGTAGGATGCGAGCAGACAGGCAAGCTGATTCTTGTTTCCGCCATAACGCCTACGCCTGCTGGAGAAGGGAAGACCACGGTCTGTATCGGGCTTGCCCAGGGCCTTGCCCATATAGGCAAGAAAGCGGCTCTCGCCTTAAGGGAGCCGAGCCTTGGCCCTGTCATGGGAGTAAAGGGCGGCGCAACCGGAGGGGGGTACTCGCAGGTGCTGCCGATGGAGGATATTAATCTCCACTTTACTGGAGACATACACGCTGTAACGGCTGCGCACAACCTCCTTACCGCCATGATTGACAACCACATCCACCAGGGCGACGAACTGGCGATTGACGGCAGAACGGTTTTATGGCGCCACGTGATGGACGTCAACGACAGATCATTGAGACAGATGGTCATCGGTCTAGGCGGAAGAACGATGGGGTTCCCGCGCGAATCCGGTTTCGACATCACCGCTTCATCCGAAGTCATGGCGATACTGTGTCTGACGAATAGCTTTTCGGACCTCAAGCGCCGGCTCGACAGCATTCTTGTCGGATTCACGTTCGACGGAGAGCCCGTGACCGCAAAGGGGCTTCACGCCTCAGGCGCAATGGCGGCCCTTCTCAAACACGCATTCAAGCCCAACCTTGTTCAGACCATTGAGGGCGTTCCTGCGTTCATTCACGGCGGGCCGTTCGCCAACATCGCCCAGGGCGCAAACTCCGTCATGGCGACGAAGCTGGCATTAAGGCTTGCAGACTATGTAGTTACCGAGGCGGGGTTCGGCTTTGACCTGGGCGCTGAGAAGTTCTTCGATATCGTGTCCCGGACAGGCAATCTCGATCCCGGCGTAGTCGTGCTCGTCGCGACGGTCAGGGCGTTAAAGATGCACGGAGGCGCGGACAGGAAGGAGCTGGACAAACCAAATGCGGACGCTGTCCGCAAGGGTCTGCCCAATCTCGCCAAGCACCTCGAGAACATAGCGAAGTTTGGGATGCCGGAGGTGGTGGCTATCAACATATTCTCCGGCGACACCGAGGAGGAGCTGAAGGTGATTGAGGAGTTCTGCGCGGAAAAAGGCTGCGAGTATGCGCGCGCAGAGGTCTGGGCAAAGGGAGGAGAGGGCGGTGCGGAGCTTGCACGCAAGGTCGTTAAGGTTCTGGATACGGAGCCCGCTCACTACAAGCCGCTATACGAACTGGACTGGCCCGTCGAGAAAAAAATCGAGACCGTCGCGCGGGAGATATACGGCGCAGAAGCTGTGGATTATACGCCCGACGCTGAATCAGACCTCCGAAAGATAACGAAGCTAGGATACCAGAATCTGCCCGTATGCATCGCCAAGACGCAGAATTCGCTTTCGGACAACCCCCGCCTCCTGGGCCGGCCCAAGGACTTTCTCGTGACCGTCCGCGACATAGTCATTGCGGCGGGCGCCGGCTTCCTGATTCCGATTACGGGCGAGATTTTAAGGATGCCCGGCCTGCCCAAACACCCTGCAGCCGA